>JBFKKS010000017.1:0-20769 GCA_041630955.1 Nevskiales bacterium | reverse complement strand
GCCTGGCCTCGGTCGTGCCGCTGATCAGCAGTGGCGCGCGGTAGGTCTTGGTGAGGTTCTCCAGGCGCGCGGCAATGTTGACGGCGTCACTGAGGATGCTGCCTTCCATGCGGTCGGGCTCGCCGACAGTGCCCAGCATCATCGGCCCGGTATTGATACCTATGCCAATGCGCAAGGGCTCGTCGAGACGCTCGCGCATTTCCCGGTTGAAGGCATTGAGCTGGCGCAGCATATCGATACCTGCCGCCACGGCGTCGTCCGCGCTGTTCGGAAAAATGGCCAGCAGGGCATCACCCAGGTAACGATTCACGAAGCCGCCATGGTCACGGATGATCGGCGACATGCGGCCCAGGTACTCATTCAAAAAGGCATAGTTTTCTTCCGGGGTCATGCGTTCCGACAGGCTGGTGAAGGAACGGATATCGGCAAACAACGCCGTCATCTCGCCTTCGACCTGGTCACCGAGTTCCACATCAAGGATGCTCTTGCGATTGAGCAGACTGAGCATGTCATGGGGTACGAAACGCTCGTAGGCACGACTGAGGTCGCTGATATTAGAGTAGAGCCTGGCGTTTTCCAGCGATACTGCCGCCTGCGAACACAGCACCGTCAATACTTCCAGGCGTTCAGGTGTGAAGGCACCGGTGATGAGGTTGTTTTCCAGATACAGCAACCCCGTCAGTTCGCCATGATTCAGTAGAGGCAGGCTTAACAGCGAGCGACAATGGTTGGCGCGCACATGCGCGTCACGCCTGAATTCACCTTCCCTCTGGGCGTCGGCCAGTACCACTGGTGTATGGGTACGGGCGACGTACTGCACCACCGACTGCGCCAGGCTGATACGCCCTTCTTCCAGCGGGAATGCAGGCCCAATGTTGCTCGCGCCATTCTCGGCCGAGCATTCGGCCTCGATCAGGAGTTGACCGCTACGGCGTGTGACCAGAATCGCTCGCTGGGCACCGCTGTTTTCCATCACCAGCCCCATCAGTTTCTGGATAAGCCGCGGCAGCACGATCTCACTGGACAGGGCCCGGGCAGACTTGATGACCGATTCGATATCCACCTGGCGCGCATCAAACTCTTCCCGTAATCGGCGATGACCGAATGCCTCGGCGACCAGCGGATAACGCTCCTTAATGTCCCTGACCTTGCGTGGCGCGCCCCATTTCTGATAACTGGCAGCCGCGTCCTGCAGGAAATAGCGGCCCAGTTCCTCGCGCCCTGTCTGCAGGCAAAACTCACCAGCGAGTTCCCGCGACAGGGCCACGTCATTCTGGTAGCCGTTGCGGCATGCGCCCTCAATGGCTTTTTCGTAGGCCCCCATGGCGTCGTTGTGCTGGCCATGATTGCGGGCAATCTCGGCCTCAATCAGCCAGCTCTTGTGATCAAAGTTTTCTTCGCAGTCGGTTGCCCAGCGTCGCATCAGCAGTAGGCTGCGATGGGCCTCGCGCAGTAGCAGGTTGTCAGGGGACTGGCGGTAACGGGCTAGCGCCAGCAGGGCGCTGTACTGATGAAAGACAGGAATAAAAGGGGTGGCCACGAGATAGGGTATGTCAGTTGCAGCACGCTTCCGATAGTGCTCGGCCTGCTCATAATCGCCAAACAGGTAACAGAGCATGAATTTGTTGAGCCGGTAGTGGAAACCGACACCGGCATCCTTGGCTGAAGGCTTGAATTGGTCGATGCTGGTTTCATTGCAATGGCGGGTTTGCAGGGATAAGGGATCGTCGTCATCGCTGGCCAGCTTGGCCACCGCCGCGGCGTAGATTTCATGCCAGCGCTGGGCGGTCTCATGCTGGGTCTTGCTGATGGCCGCTCCGAACTCGCGCATGTCCTCGCGCAACTGCTCCAGACCCTTACCGGCGAAGTAGGCATGCATGCAGTACAGGGCCGCAGGGTATGCGGTGAATTCCTGGTCACCGGCCCGCAGGCTGGATTCAAAGGCGGTCTGCAGGCTGCTACAGGTGTCCTGTAAAGGGCGATTCCAATGCTCGGTGTAATGGGCAAACAGGAATTGCGCACGATTGGCAAACTGGCTATAGGCTGGTTCCTGTGCCAGCGCGAGGCCGAATTCACCATATTGCAGCCCCAGCGCCGGATTTTTGCCGGCGCCGCACATCAATGCACTGTAGCCAGTAAAGGCAAAGGGTGATAACGGTGACAGGCCCTGGCGCAGTGAGACGCGTACCAACAGCAGAATGATTAAAGGCAGCATCAGCGGCGAGGAAAAATACGCTGCCGATACAACCCGCGACAGCAGTCTGACGCCGGCCAGGTAGTTGGCGTCATCCATGGCAGGTAATTGCCGAAGCTGGGTAATGGGCTTGCCGGCCAGCATCAGGCGTGTACGCAGGTAGCTGCGCAGCACATGGCCAGGGCGTGGTTTTTCCGGCAGATGCAGGCCGTATTGACGCAGCAACGGCACCGCCATCTTGACCGCCTGATAGGGTCGATTCTGGGCGATTTCAGACAGCAGCAGGGTTTCGTAAGCAGGCAGCTTGTCGAGCGCGCTATGGGCATGCTGCTCAATCGTTTCCAGCAGCGAATGCATATCCGCATAGTTGGCGGTCAGACAGGCCAGCTCGGCACTTTCCAGGTGCAGGTCCAGACACAGGCGGTAGTGGTTGATCCAGGCATGTTCGGGCAGCAGTTGCAGGCCCTCGCGAAGAATGCCATAGGCGGTTTCATGGGCGCCGGAACGCTTGATGGCAATGCCTGCGCGCAGGTTCAGGGTGGCCAGTTCGATGCGTTCTTCTGCGTCCAGCAGGCGACTGGCGAGGTTGTAATGCGAAACCAGGTTGAACAGCCGGTTGCTGTCATGGTCGGCGATGGTCTGGCGTTTCAGCAGGCGGGCGATGCGCAGGTGTATCTCGATGCGCTGTTCGTCATCCAGCTGCTGGTTGGCGGCTTCCTGGATGCGGTCATGATTGAAATGGAAGCGTACATCGTGGCGGCGCAGTAGCTTCTCAAGCGTCGCGGATTCCTGGATCAGCAGCAGTGCGGAGTCGATGCCTGTCATGCTGACCAGGCCTTTTTCGAGCGGCTCCCAGAGTGCGCGCGTTACCTCCGTGCAAAGGGAATCATTGGCCTCGGCCAGCAGATCAAGGCGGAACTCCACACCGAAACAGGCGGCGATTTGCAAAAACTTCTGCTGGTCGGGTTCCAGCGCCTGCAATTGGCCGGCCATGAATTCGGCCACATCATTGGTATAGCCAGCCTGGGCGACACGCGGTAGTGACCATAACCAGCGCCCCGCCTGCTGGTCGAATTCGAACAGTCCCTGTTTGTACAGGTGCTGCAGCATCTGGCGTATGAAGAAAGGGTTCCCGCCGGTGCGTTCATGTAGCAGGTTAGCGAGCTTTTGACAGTCCTCGCTGTTCTGCGAGAGCGTATCAGCCAGCAATTGGGCGATATCGTCGGCAACCAGCGGCTTGAGCGCCACCTCGGTGACCGCGTACTCCTGTTCTTCAAGGGCCGCGATCAGTTGCCGGATCGGGTGGGTTGCCTCGACTTCATCCTCACGATAGGCGCCAATGACGTGAATATGGGCCAGTTCGGCCTCGCGCAGCATCAGGCTCAGTGTTCGCAACGAAGGTGTATCGGCCCACTGCAGGTCGTCCAGAAACAGGACAACGGGTTTGCCAAAGGTGGAGACGGCTTTCAACAGCAGGCGTACGGCGATGTTAAAGCGATGCATGGCCTCACTGCCGGCGACCTGCCCGGTGCTTGGCAGCACACCGGTAATAGCCTTGAGTTCGGGAATCAGGTTCGACAGTGCCGAACAGGTATCGCCCATGGTGTCGAGAATATGCTTGCGCCACTGGGCGACCTGGGCATTGTCTTCCGACAGGATCTGACCGATGAGGCTGGTCAGGGCCTGTATCGGACCGATATAGGGTTCGTTACGTTTTAGCTGGTCGAACTTGCCGGTGACGAAGTAGCCCTCATCCTCGACCACGTGTTCACGCAGTGCCTCGACCAGCACCGTCTTGCCGATGCCGGCGGTGCCAGAGATCAGGGTCAGGCGGGTATGACCGTCCCGTGCGCGCCGGTAGTCCTCGCGCAGTCTGGCTAGGTCGGCATCGCGGCCATACAGGTGATCCAGGATACGAAACCGACCGGCCACATCCTGATGGCCGGGTACGAAGGTCGAAGCCTCTTCCGGGCCGAGAGTGGCCGCTGCACGCAGATCCGCAATCAGGCCAAAGGCGCTCTGGTAGCGGTCATCGGGGGATTTTTCCAGCAATTTACACAGGATGCTGGAGATGGCGGGTGACAGGGATGGGCGGATGATGATCGGCTCACTTGGCTTGCGCGCAATGTGGGCATGTAGCAGTCCGGCCATATCGGCCGCAGTGAAGGGAGGCTGTTCGCAATACAGGTGATACAGGCAGGCACCGAGCGAATAGAAATCGCCACGGTAGTCCACTGCCCGGCTGATGCGGCCAGTCTGCTCAGGCGCTACATAATCCGGATGACCTATAAATTTTGAGGCCGCTCGCGTGTAGGCCATTTCACGGGCCAGACGGGTAGCCTGGTCCAGATCTACCAGCAGCAACCGACGCTTCTGCGGGTTATAGATGAGGTTGGCCAGACGCAGATCACGATGAATGATGCCTTGGGCGTGTAACACGCCCAGGGCTTCGGCTGCCTGCACGGAGATGACCTGCAGGTCAGCATCCTCCAGTTCGTTATTTGCGAGCAGCCGGTCAACGGGTTGTCCGCCATGATCGGTCATTACCAGGGCATGTCCGCCCTCGCAGGGCTGGCAGTCGAGTACCTCGGGCAGGCAGGCGGTCGAAAGGCCACGCAGCAGCATGAATTCGCGCTGGGCGCGGCTCAGCCCAGTCGCACTGCCACTCTCCTCGTGACAGAGCTTGACGATAACGGGCAGTTGATCGGCCTCGCGCCGCGCTCGGAATACGGTCGTATGCAACGATCGGTAGATCGATTCATTGATGCTGTATCCGGTAAGCGAAAACATGATGTCTTGAGACAGCCTGGCTCAGTGCTGCGCTGGAAAATGCTGGTCGACCAGCGCCCGTGAATAGGCCACCACGTTCTCAACCGTTTCAAAGGCAAGCAGGCTGCCGCTGTAGTAACAATGGCTTTGGCCTTGCAGGTTTTCCAGCTGGTCGAAGTAACCAGCTTCCATATCGTCACGGCTTACATGTGGGAAGTAGGCCCATTCCCGCTGTTCAACGACCTTGTCCAGGCTGGCTCCAAACAGCTTGGCCAGATCGGTCTTGATATGGTTTATGGCCTCGGCCCCAGCATTGTCGTCATCAAGCATTGAGTAGAAGGTGGCGTGGTTGTTATCGGGCCAGGCGCGCAACATTTCCCAGGGGTGTCCCGGCAGGTAGTCCTCCTTTGGGTCATCGTCGGTGGCATTGAATATTTGCGCCGGCATACCTGTTACCTGGCCCAGGGTAGTGCAGTAACGCGTGGTTCGAATCTTTCCGAACAAGCCCTTTTCCTGGTCTGTGTAGTCCATGACAGCGGCAAGCTGGTTGGGCGCACAGGTGATGATGATTGCATCATATTCCCGTGGTCTGACTTCATCCGCCACTTCCACTCTCACTCCCTCGGTGTGACGTCGAATAGCCTTGATCTGGATGCCAGTCTGGACATTCAGGGGTAATGCCACGGCCACCCATAGTCTTTCAAAACCGAAGCGCACCCGTTTGGGCCAGCTACGCATACCCGCCGTGTAGAGCAGCAGGGTGACGAAGTTCCAGAAGTGCAGGTACTTGAGGATATAGACGGTCGGAATGTCATCCAGTGAGCCATAACCCATGTCCTTGACCGGCAGGCGGAACATATCCACCAGCGCATCAAGTTTGCGCGCACGGGCCCATTGGCTGAACGGCTGGGTGAATTCGGGGTACTGCTGCACACCGGCAAAACCAGGCACCTTGAGCCAGCGCCGGTGGCGGTAAAGTACTGCCAGGTAGCGAAGCGATGTGGTGAGCAGGGTGCTGAGGCAATACTTGCGCAGCAGGCCCGCACGGATGCTGCCGATCCAGCCCTCTGAGATGTCAAAGACCTTGCGCTCGGGCTGACGGATAAGCGGCATCCCGACGGCCTTGGCCAGTTCCCGCGTGTATCGATAACCCCAGGTAATAGTGAAGGCACCAAGATCAAAGCAGTTGCCACCGGCGGTCACGCTGTAGCACTTGCCGCCAACGCGCTTTTCGCGCTCCAGTACCACCACGTTGCGGTAGCCCCGCTGCTGCAGATACCAGGCTGCTGACAGCCCGGCCGGGCCAGCACCGATAATCGCAATACGTCTGTCCCTGTTCATGCGGCTGTCGGGTCAGGGCCGGGAAAGAATCGTTCGACCAGGTTCTTGGAATACTTGGTGACGTGGTGAACGGTTTCAAAGTTCATCAGGCTCCAGGAGTAATAGGTCAACTGCTGGCCCTGCAGAGCCTCCATGCGTTCATAAAACCCGTCGCGCATGTCTTCGGAAGAGACATGCGGGAAGTAGACCCAGCGCCTTATTGCCAGCACCTCTTTCACTTGGCCACCCAGTGTTTCCACATCGTTGCGGATGTGTTCGAGGATTTCCCTGTTACGCTGAACGACGGGGGCGAAATCCGACTGGCGGATCGAGGTCTCCGGTGTGGAGAAGAACAACACCGCATCCCGGTCGGGCCATGCACGCACCATCGCCCAGGGATGCCCGGCGGGGGTGATCGGCAGGGTGTCGATGGTGCCACGCTTGACCAGGCCTTCGGGCATCGGGTCGAGCACGCAGCAGGCGCTGTAATAGTCGTTATAGAGGATCTTGCCGAACAGTTCGTCTTCTTCGGGGCTGCTGTCCATCACTTCAGCGATGCTGTCGAACGGGCAGGCCAGGATGATGCGGTCGAATTCGTACTCCTCTCCGCCTTTCGTCTTCACGGTAACCGTCTTGTTACGGCGTATTTCGGTGATCTCGCAGTCAAGCCGCACATCCAGTTCCCAGGCGACACGTTCCCAGAAATGCTGGAACCCCTGGTTGAAGTGCTTGGGCCAGAAAAACGCGATGTTCATGCCCATGCGAAGCATGAGAAAGAAGTTGGTCCAGCCAACAAACTTCAGCACATAGGCAGCCGGCAGGTCGTTATAGTTGATGCCGTAGCCAAACACGTTCACGGCAATCACGAAGTAGTTGCGCAGGCTCGACATGCCATGCTCATCCAGCCAGTCGCCAAAGGGTTGCATGGCCTCTTTTTCGAGGCCGTCATAGCCGGGGTCACCCAGGCGGCGGTAGCGCCACAGGTAATACGCGTAGCGCAGAGCGCCCAGGGTCATGCTGAAGAAGTTGGTATCGCGCATGACCGAGGTCAGTGTCTTGGAGTAGCGACCGGTGTCCATATCCACGGAATGACGCTTGGGCACATGCCGCATGGTCAGGCCCAGTTCCTTCGTCAAGCTGATAATGGACTTGTATTCGGGGGTAATGAAGTCACCGCCGAGGTCAATGCTGCGGCCCTGGTAATGCACTGATTCGCATTTACCGCCGACGTAGCCAGCCCGTTCCAGCACCGTGACTTCACGGTAGCCTTTCAGTTTGAGGAAATGGGCGGCTGATAAGCCCGCCGGCCCCCCTCCGATTATGCCTATGCGCATGCGACTCCCCCTGCACGCCTACCAAGCTTATATCCGCTGTTGTTATGTAATTTACGGAACTGGTTTTATGTCCTGATAGTAGCTGGATTCGCGCTAATAGGCGAAAGCTGGCTAACATAGCCCGCTTATTGATTCTGGGTTAGGAAACTTGATGATGCATTCTGTTCTGCGTAATGGCCTGTTGTTGCTTGCTCTCACCTGCCTCCTGAACGCCTGTGGCGGTGGGGGCGCCTCAAATGATGAATCCGACAATATCCGTCGCAAGCTGCCTTCCAGTTTTGATATGCAGACGCAGACTATTCTGGCGCCTGGGCAGTCCGGATTCATTTCCGCCGATGGTGAATTGCAGGGTAAGGCAACCGGTAACCCGAGTGACTACGGGGAACATGTCGATGACCAGCGGATTCCCTACTGGTCGTCCGAATTCAAACCAGCCGCCTTCTTCGATATTGCCAACCAGACGCCAGCAATGACACCACGTGAAGGGGTGCAAATCTATCGCGATGATTATGGTGTGCCCGTCGTTTACGGGGAAACCGAGGCGGATGTCTGGTTCGGGGCGGGATATGCTGTCGCGGTCGATCGCCTGTTCCTGCTGGACGGGATACGTCGTACCGGCAGGGGCACCCTGTCAGAACTGACCGGCCCGGGTGACGTGCCGGCAGACATTCAAACCCGAATACTGACCTATAGCGAGGCCGAATACGCCAGCATTTTTGAGGGGCTCTCCGAGCGCAGCAAAAACGTGGTTACCGCCTATCGGGATGGCGTGAATGCCCGCATCGCTGAGGTGAATGCTGACCCGAGTTTGCTGCCCATTGAGTACGTATTGCTTACTTCTCAGCCACAAGCGTTCAGCGTTGCTGACCTTTTTGCTTGCTCTGTGTTAATCACCCGCACCGTTGCTGCATGGGGTGGGGATGAGATGAAAAATGTGGTGGCTCTGCGTGAGCTGGAGGCCATGCACGGCAAGGTTCTGGGGCGGAAAATATTCAGGGACACGCTGTGGGTGGATGACCGTAAGGCCGCAGTGACGGTTACGGACCGGGACTACTCAAACATCACCACGCCAAAATCCAGGCGTGCCCAGGTATTCGAGGCGATGGCAGACTATGCGGCCAGCCTGCCGCTGGAGTTACAGCATGGCCCGGGAACCGGGCATGCGCCCGAGCCGGTGCCGGTCGTTGGCAAGCTGCCAGAGGGGTTCAAGTGGCCGGCTGACCCGCACTTGATCGCCAAACTGGTCAGGGAATCACCACGCATGCCGGATCATATCCAGGCTTCCTATCATGCCGTGATCGGGCCCAGTCGCACTGCAGATGGCTCGACACTGCTGGTTAATGGTCCACAGGTCGGCTACAACTATCCGACCCAGCTGGCCGAAATGGAGGTCCACGGGGCGGGCTATAACGCGCGTGGCGCGGTCGTACCCGGCTTGCCGGTGATTGCAATCGGTCACACCGACAAAACAGCCTGGGCGCTCACCACGGGTGAGAGCAAGACCATCGACAGTTTCATTGTGACCCTGGCGGATGGCGAGCCGAATAAGTACCTGCATAACGGGCAGACCAGGACCATGGAATGTCGGGATGAGGTGGTGAGATTCCGTGCCGTAGATCCGGCAGCGGGGGCCCCATTCGGCCCGCCGGAATTCAGTGTGACCGAGGAGGTATGCCGCACGGTTTACGGACCCGTAGTGGCGCGCAGTGCTGATGGCAAACTGGCCCGTTCAGTGCAGTACGCCATGTGGCTGCGGGAAATCGAGAGCGCGGATGCCTGGCTGCAATGGAATCGCACAGATAACTTCGATTCATTCCACGAGGGTATGAAGCTGGCCACGCTGAACGAAAACATCATGTATATCGATGCCGCGGGCAATATCGCCTTCTATCATCCCGGCCTGCATGCCGACAGGCATCCCGATGGTGACATGCGCTTGCCCCTGCCGGGTGATGGCAGCGTGGATCATCGCGGCCTGATGGATTTTGATGATCTGCCGAGGAGTATCAACCCTGCAAAGGGCTGGCTGGCTAACTGGAACAACAAGCCCGCACTGGGCTGGGGTGAGGGCGTCGGGGGCGAGGGCGATAGCCTGCCAGCAGGTCCCGAGGCGCGGGTGACGATCTGGGATGACTTGTTATCGGCACGCAAGGATTTTACCTACGATGATCTGGCCGAACTGGATAAACGTATCGGTCGCATTGATCCGCGGGCCCGTGCTTTCAAGCCGCTGTTCTTGTCGATCTCTGGCGACCCCGGCCTGACCGGCAAGCAGCAAGCACTGCTGGACATCGTCGCCAGCTGGGACGGTGATCATTACAACCCGGATATCGATATTACAGATCCTGCAGCACTGGATCGGCCGGGTGAAACGATCTTTGATGTGTTGATGAAATCCCTGGTCGATAAGTTGTTCAAGGATGTGATGCCGACTGCCTGGTTTGATGATCTGGCATACCATGGCCGCCACCCGCATGATGCCAAGCGACTGGAAAACCTGGCCCTGAAGCTGTTCCGGCCGGGTGTTTCATCCATCAGGCCCCAGCATGACTTTCTCGAGGGACGTGCCCCGGACAGCGTATTACGTGATGTGGTGGCAGAGGCCCTGACCCGACTCGAGGCCACTTACGGTGCAGAGGCGGATCCGCTGACTTACCAGCGAGTGCATCCACGCGATTCTGTCTGTTCGCTTACCGGCGGAGTCACTGGCCCTTGCCTGGATATGCCACATCAGGACCGCGGTAGTTGGATACAACTGATCGGGTTCAGGCCGAACTAGGGCGCATGGCCAGCCTGCTTTACGTCGTCGACCCCATGTGCTCATGGTGCTGGGGCTTTGCGCCGGTTGTTCGCCGTTTGCGCGATGAAGCGGGTCATGCGGTCGAGGTGATTGTCGGAGGGCTGCGGGCAGGGGAGACGCGTGGGATGACCGCTGAGACGCGCCATACGATCCAGCATCACTGGCAGCAGGTCGCGGCGACCACCGGCCAGCCATTCCAGTTTGAGGGTGCCTTGCCGGATGGCTTTGTCTACGACACCGAACCGGCCTGCCGGGCGGTGGTGACCATGCGCGAGCTGCGGCCAGAAGTTGTGCTGGAGTATTTGCATGATATTCAGCAGGCGTTCTACGCACAGGGCCAGGATATCAAGCTCGGTGATGTGCTGGCCGAGTTGGCAGGCAGGCAGGGTGTGGACGAAGCCCTGTTTACCGAGCTTTGGCAGTCCGATGGCATGCGTCTGGCCACCGCCGGGGATTTCGAGCGCAAGGATCAATACGGGATCATGGGCTTTCCAGCTTTGCTGGTCGACACCGGTCAGCGCATGCGGTTGGTGAGCATGGGCTACCAGGACTACGACACAATCTGCAGGCAGATCGAACGGCGCCTGGCTGCTGAAGCAAAGGGCATGCGTTGATCTTTACTTCGACTTGCCGCCCTTTCCGCCACCTTTTCCACCACCCCCGCCACCACTACTCGTACCGCAGTTCCATTCGGCTTCGATGGTCTGGCCATGGACAGACGTTGCGATGGCCCGCAGGCAGAGTTTGCTCGCATCGGCTATGCCGACGAGTTGCGTGAAGCGCAGCCCGAGCAGGTAGCTTTCTGAGCTGGCGTTGTAATGCGCTGGCGCAAGCTCGACACCATTGAAATCACCGACCTGCGGGTCGGTGGGATGGGCCCGATCGAGATGCACATTGGCGTCATAGCCGGGGCCATGATCAGCGGCATAGGGACAGTTGGCGAAACTTTCCCAAGGGACACTGCTGGAGTCCTTGTGGGTGTATTCGTGATTTCGCTGGTCAAAATCCACCCACGGGGGGAAGACATGGTAGCCGTCGGCATTGGCGGCCGAGCCTGGCTGGTCAACGGCAACATAGGATTTGCGCTTCTTCTGTAGCACCTGGATTTCCACGCGCGCCAGGTCCAGGCGTGGGTCACTACTGGGCTGTTCCACTTCAAGGCTCACAATGGGATTAAAGGGGTTGCTGACATCAACCGACTGGATGCGGATTTGTCGATCAGGCGCGGATTGGCTGTCGTAGGGCAAGAGATTCAATGGCTGAATGGCGTCTCGCTGCCAGGCACTGAAGGGATCGTCGGCCGGTGCATCCCGAATCTCGAAGTGCAAGTGGGCGAAACCGGAGCCGCTGACCCCGGTGTAACCGAGCAATTGCCCCTTGCTGACATGGTCGCCTGTCACCACCACCCAGCCGGACAGGTGCATGTAGTTGCTGTGATAACAGCCATTGCCAGCTGTGCAGCTACTGCCCGCACCCGGTCTGAAGTGGCGTAACTGGATGAGTGGGTCACTGTAGGAAGCATGCTCACCGGCGATCCGCACCACGCCATCGGTGATGGCAAAAATCGGCGTGCCTGTTGCTGTTCCGATATCCAGGCCGCGGTGAAAGTCATAGCGATAGTTGTCCGACGGCAGTTGCCTGGGGCCGAAGGTAGAGGCAATCGGAAAATCGGCGTGTGCCGCCGAGCCCCACCGTTCGCTCGGGCAGCCCTGACTCGCATCCCAGCCGACAGGGGGTGCCTCAGCGATGCGCCCGCACAGAGGCCATGCCGGGGACGGGTCGTAGTTATTCGCCTGGGCCATACCGGGCAGGCAGGTAGCGAGCATCAGCATGATTCTTTTCATCGTCGTAGTCCCCCTGTCCCAGGATCGTCATTATCAAGTAATCTCAGACTGCCTGTAGGTGTTAATGCCTGCAAGCCGGGTAGGAGTTTCGACGAGGGTTTTATGGCGATTGATGAGGGTCTGGCCGAGCGTGTCAGGGAACAGCTTGAGGGCCTGCAGGGGTTGAGCGAAAGGCGTATGTTTGGCGGCCTGGCCTTCATGATTAATGGCAATATGTGCGTGGGCCTGGTGCGGGATTCATTAATGGTTCGGGTAGGTCCGAATGCCTATGAATCGGTGGTGAAGCTGCCGTTTGCCCGTCCCATGGACTTTACCGGCAAACCTCTGCGAGGCTTTGTCTATGTTGCGCCAGAAGGCGTTGCCGAAGACCAGGATCTGGTTGCCTGGGTGGAGCGCGGCGTGTCTTTTGCGGCCGCCTTGCCGCCCAAAATAAAATGAAGAAATGATGCAAAGTCTTGTACTGAAAGCCGGTCCGCAGTCACTGGCCAGAATCCGCGACCAGGGCCTGACACCTGACCTGTTTTCGCATGTCGGGGCGGCTGCCGGCGGTCCCAAGTGGCTGGCACTGCGCCCGCTTGACAGGGCCTTGTTCGGCGAATGGCTGGCGAAACCGGCGCAGCCCTTGCAGGGCATTGGCTCATCGATCGGGGCCTGGCGACTGGCAGCCCTGGCACAGGCCGATCCGCTGGCCGCCCTGGATCGGTTCGAGGCGGCCTATCTGGCGCAGAGCTATAGCGATAAACCGGATGCACATGAGGTGGCAGCCGAGGCAGGGCGGATCCTGGATCAGTTTGTCGATGACCAGGCGCGGCGCGAAATACTGGCTAGCCAACGCATCCACCTGAACGTTGTCACCACCCTTGCGCCCGGCCTGCTGGGTGCGCACTCGACTACGCTGCAAATGCTGGGCCTGATCAAGATTATCGCCGCCAACGCGGTGTCGAGAGGCTTGTTTGCCCGCTGCCTGCAGCGGGTACTGTTTCATGCACCGGGTGCTGTGGTGAAGTACCACGATGACGGCTTTCGTACCCAGTACCAGCCACTTGCACTGGAGAATCTGCGTGCTGCCTTGCTCGGCACAGCGGCCATTCCACTGGTGATCGCAGCCGTGCGGGATATTCCGGGAGGTCCGCCGGGCACTTACCTGGATGGCGGTCTCATCGATTATCACATGGACCTGCCGCTCGCCCAGCCCGATGGCCTGATGCTGTTGCCGCACTTCAGCGAGCGCGTTGTGCCGGGCTGGTTCGATCGCTATTTCAAGGGGCGTGTGCCACGACACCTGGACAAGGCCCTGTTACTGGCGCCGTCTGCAGAATTGCTGGCTCGCCTGCCTAATGGCAAGGTGCCGGACCGGCGGGATTTTGCCCACTACGGCAAGGACAATGCCGCGCGTATTCGTGACTGGAAAAAGGCCATTGACGAGTGCCAGCGCATGGCAGACGACTGGCAACGCTGGCTGGCCGACGGCAGCCTGGTGGGGCGTATTGAGCCGCTCTAGCTTGCTGTTTCTTCAAGCAGGGATTGCAGGCTGCGGGTCAGATCCCGTTTGATCTGTTTCCACAGGTGCCCGCCTTCCAGGGCGAAGCGCTGATTCACTTCCAGCTCGATGCCGGCATAGTGCCTGGCATCGAAGTGCTTGCGCAGGGCAGTGGCGTGACCGTCCTCGATGCCCGCATAGGGGTAATTACGTCGCACGCGCCACTGCGGATCGGTGGCCTTCAACAAAGCCTGCCAGCGGAGACATAGCGCTCGCTCGGCCTGGCGGGAAGGGTCATAGAGCAGGCCGATATCGGCATTGCGCTGCTCACCGTTCAGCTCCGGTGTGAAACTGTGCACGGAAATGTGCAGCACCTGATGCCCTTGTTCGATGTGTGCATGCACGTCCTCTTCAAAGGCCTCGCGAAAGGGCCGGTAATGCCGGGCGACAATGCGTTGGCGTTGTGCTGCATCCAGTTGCCTTACCGCTTCGCTGTGCAGACGCGGATGGGTGGTCGAACGGTTCAGGTCAACCAGCAGGCGCGTGATCTGCGCGGCGTGCAGGGGTGCGCCGAGCTGGCGCGCCATGTGGCGAGCCATATTCAAGGCGCCAGCATCCCAGCCGCGATGGCTGTTCAGAAGCACTGCATCCTGCAAGACCCCACGCCAGGCGGCGGGGACACGGTTGCCCCCATGTTCGCAGCTGAGGATCACGGACCAGTTGGGCATGGGTTCAAGGACTGGGCGCGAAGAAGTCGTCGTTATCGAGGTTATTGCAGAGCTGGCCATACACCCGTTGCATGGCAGGGCGACGGGCGTCGGTTTTGATGGCCTCAAGAATGCGCCGCGCGAGGCAGCCATGACGCAGGTAATGTTCTACCCAGTAGCCGGCACGATCACTCAGCAGCCCGCGGGCCGTGGCGCTGTTGGCGAGCTGCTCCCATAACCGGCTGAGCGTGGTGCTGGAGCTGCGGGTAAAGCCGAACAGGCGCAGGTAGGCCGCGTCATGAATCTCGGTCTGTTCAGCCTTTTTCATACCGGCTTCGAGCAGCGAGACCAGTGAAGACAGTGGCCAGTCGAGTTGCGTCGCATGGCTGCTCCAGTTTTCTTCCACCAGACCACGTATGGTGGCGACCGCCAGCTCGGCAATGGCCAGGTCGGCGCTCACGCACTCCTGGCTGTCCAGTACACGGATCTCTATGGCGTTGCGGTCAAAGCGGGCAATGGCGCCGCGCGCGTTAAGCCATTCGTGTTGCAGCGTGCCCTCGGCATCCTGCGGGGCAATGGCGGCATACATGGGCTCGAGGATTGTGGTCTGGTAGCTGTCATAACCATGGATGGATTCGGGTATGACGGCCCCTGTGATGTTGGGAATACGGCGACAGTTATCACGGTAGACCAGCATGCGGGTATCGAGCCATTGCGTGGCACGGCCCTCCATCAACGGGCTGCTGGCGGCCAGCCCGGGTAACAGTGGTAATACCAGGCGAATGGCGGCGTGCAGCCGAGCCAGTTGATCGTCGCCCTGGAACGGCAGGTTCACATGCATGCTTTGCAGGTTCGCCCAGCCATGACCACGGCAGTCAAAGATGCGGTCCAGCGCCGCATAGATGACGCGGTCGCCATGTGGCCAGATACGAAATTCGCTATGCGGGTCCATCCAGGGGTGCATTGCGCCGGGCATCAGGCGCGCGCCATGCGGGTGTAGTTCGGCCAGCAGCTTGTTTCGACTGCGGTTGAAGGCGGCTACCTGTGCCGGGATGCTGGTGACCGGCCCATTGGTCTTGAGTTCGACGACATGCAGGGCCAGTTCATTGGACCAGGCGATGTCGCCATCGTCACGGCTCTGGTCATCAAGCAGACGGTCGGTGATCGGCAGCACCGAGAGGCTGTCACGATCCACGATCATGTACTCGATCTCGATGCCATAGCCTTCGAACAGGCCCAGGTCGTCACGGTCCGTCATAGGGCCTCAGTCGTGTTCGCTGCGACGGGCGCGTTGTTCCACCCGACGCAGGAAATGTTCCATGATCCGGTAGTACAAGGCATCGCCTAACACGGCATCTTCCACGCCGGCATCGATACTGGGGTTGTCATTGATTTCGATAACGTAGAGCTCGTCGCCGGCCTGCTTGATGTCCACACCGTATAACCCATCACCGATTGCCCTAGCCGCACGCAGGGCCAGTTCGACCACCTCCTGTGGCGCGCCTTCTACCGGCAGGGTCTCGGCTTCACCCTCGACGGCCGGGCCCTCGCCCTCGCGCTGGATGATCTGCCAGTGCCCGGCAGCCATGAAATAGCGGCATACATACAGTGCCTTGCCATCGAGCACCCCGACCCGCCAGTCGTAATCGGTGGGCAGGAAGCCCTGGGCGATCAGCAGTTCGGATTTTTCAAACAGGCGGGACAGCTCACGCTTCAGTTCAGTGGCTGTATCGACCTTGACCACCCCAAGCGAAAAGGCGCTATCCGGCTGTTTGAGAACGCAGGGCAAACCCAGCAGGGGTTCGATCTGTTCCGCGTTGCCACGGTGCACGATGAGGGTCGGCGGGGTCGGAATCTTGAGTCGCGCCAGGCGTTCGGCGAGGTAAACCTTGTTGGTGCACTTGAGGATCGAGTCCGGGTCATCGATCACGGCCAGGCCTTCTACCGCGGCGCGGCGCGCAAAGCGATAAGTGTGGTTGTTGACATGGGTGGTGGCACGAATGAACAGTGCGTCATATTCAGCGATATGGCCAAAATCGTCCTGTTCGATCCGATCCACGCTGAAGCCGAGGCTGGTGGCAGCCTTTTCAAACAGCTTCAGGGCCTTGGCATCCGAGGGCGGATTGGCTTCATTGGGGTCGCACAGAATGGCCATGTCATAGCGGGCATTGCTGGTCTTGCGCACGCTGCGTCGGCGTTGCGAGAACCAGTCGCTGGCAGCGGTCTGTAAAAAGGGACGGTGCGATTCGGGTATATCGGCCAGCGGAATGGCGCGCAGGCTGCGCAGCTGCCATTTCTGGCCACGGTGGAAGCGGGCGCGTAGCAGCGGTGCCGGGAACAGGTTGAACAGGGCCTTGCTGAGGCGCTCATGGCGCTTGGCCAGGTTCTGGCCGAAGTAGATACTGAGTTCGAAATCCTTCGACTCAAGCGTGCGCAGGCTGTGCTGGATTTGCTTTTCCAGTTCCTCGCCGAGCAGCCTGGGCACGGTGGTGGATTTCAGGTCCTGAATGGTGGTGACATCGGGTAAGGGCCGATGGCCGCGGGCAGCGGCCAGCAGGGACACGTAGTAACCATTGCTCTGGTAACGATAGGAGCGACACAGGTTGTACACACGCACGTTGCGTGCCTTGCTGTGTTCGGCATTACCCAGGTAGTCAGCTGCGCTGATGACCTCGGTGCCGGTAATCGGGCTGGGCCAGTCATTGAGGCGATCGACAATGATCAGAGAGCTCATGCCTTGTCCCTGGTCTTGAGGACCTCATCATTGGGTTCAATAACCAGCAGGTTGGCATCATAGGTGACGACACCCAGCAGGATGGCGCCGACCAGCCGGCTTATCGTGACCTCGTAGTCATGCGCAGGTTCATAGGGGTGTTCGGGCCAGGGGTCGGCGATGCGCACGTGGCGGGTCTCCGGGTCATAGCCGCTGAGAATCACGAAATGTCCGGCTGGTTCGCCGCGCAAGTCATCATCGGCATTGGTGTCCGGCACTTCCCGCATGGCGTCGTAGAGGTAAGTTGAACTGAGGCCGGTCAGCATTGGAATGCCGCGTCGAAGATAGTCGCGTATGAGGCGGGCATTCATCTCGCGGAAACGCACCTCGCCACCCAGGCGCAGGAATTCCAGATAGCCCTTGGTGGCGATTTGCAGGCGTCGAGCACGCTTATGACGTGCCTGTTTTTGCAGTCGTTCGGCAATGTCGGTATCGCCCTTAAACCAGCTTGGGTCAAATAGCTGCAGGTTGTAGGTGTAGATGGTGGCGCGGTAACCATTGCGCAGGGCGTGGTTGGCAAGGAACACGGCCATGGTCCCGCCTTCATCCAGCATGCGCACCTCATCGATCAGCTGGTTGATTGGCAGGTCGTTACCGTAGTAGCGATACAACGCCTGCAGGCAGGTCGGTCCGCAGGACACATCGTCCGGCTGACCGGCCATGTCGATACTGAGGCGGGATTTCATTGCTGGTCGGGCCGGGTTATTCGGAAACCGGGTCAGGGCCATCGCCCTGTTCCGTCGCCCATGCTGGCGGGGGCGTTGCGCCCTTGTTCCAATGTACGCGGTAGAGATCGTGGCGACGGTCGAGCAGGTTCTGCACGGTGCCACTGTTGCGGGCTTCCTTGAGTATATCCAGTCGCAGGTCGGCAATCGCGATCATCTCTACATTGGGGGTGGTGTCGGCCGCTATGCCATCCGGCGGGAAAGGATAGTCGCAAGGGGTGAAGATACTGCTTTGTGCATAGTGAATGTCCATGTTGTGCACGCGTGGCAGGTTGCCGACATTGCCGGCGGTGGCCACATAGCACTGGTTTTCGATTGCCCGTGCCTGGGCGCAGTAGCGGACACGCAGGTAGCCCTGCCGGTCCTCGGTGGAGAAGGGTACGAAGATCAGATTGACACCCTGGTTGGCGAGGTGGCGCGCCAGTTCCGGAAACTCGGAGTCGTAGCACACCAGTACCCCGATCGGACCGCAGTCAGTATCGATTGCATTCAGTGAGGAGCCCCCCGAAATGTTCCACCAGTGGCGTTCCGCCGGGGTCGGGTGAATCTTGGGCTGTTCGTGAACCGAACCATCGCGCAGGAACACGTAACTCATGTTCAGGATGCGTCCATCGGCGGTCTGGGTCGGGTGTGAGCCCGCGATGATGTTGATGTTGAACTTGATGGCCAGTTCCGCCATCAGGTTGCGGTATTCGTCGGTGTATTCGGTAAGCGTAACCAGTGCCTCGGACGGCGCCAGGGGCTCGTTGCTGATGGACAGCATCTGAACAGTGAAAAGTTCGGGAAATAACACGAAATCGCATCGATTTGTCGCGATCTCGCCGACAAAATAGGTGACAACTTCCCGAAAATCATCAAATGACGTGATTCGCCTCTGCAGGTACTGCACCACGGCAACGCGCACTGTATTGGGCAAGCGCAGATGCACATGGCTGTCGCTCTGGATCGGCTCGCTGATGGCCGGGTTGCGCCACAGCAGGTGGCTGGCGCAGCCGAGGGAGGCTTCATCGCTAGGCAGGTAATTTTCCAGCACGCCGAGCAGTTCAAAGCCCTGTCCCAGCTGAAACGTCAGTACCGGGTCACGCCATTCGCGGCGTTGCACCCGCTTGGCGTAATCAATTGGGCTGTCAACCTGTTTGCGGCGCCGTTTCAGGCCTGGCAGACGGCCACCAAATACGATGCCTTTAAGGCCCAGCGCCACACACAGGTCGCGCCGCTCTCGGTACAGGCGCTGACCGATACGCAGGCCACGGTAGTTGGCATCTACGCAGACTTCGTAGCCATACAGGTACTCGCCATCGGGATCATGCGTGGCGCCGAATCCATTGCCGGTGATCTCAGTCCACACATGGGGCTTGAGCACGCGTTCGCCTGTAAGGCGTATGGTCGCGCAATAACCTACGATCTTATCCTCGTACTCGGCAACCAGTACGCCCGCTGGAAAGTTGTTGATCTGTCCGCGCAGCTGATCGGCTGCGTAGGGTTCCATGTCCGAGTAAACGCGCTTGACCAGATCGTAGATCGCAGGCACATCAGCAATCTTTGCTGTACGGACAATCAGTTTCTTACGCTCGCTCATGGTGACTCCAGGCCCCGGATTGGGGCGTGAATAAAGTAGCACCTACTGGGATTGCCGCCTATGGTTATGGTTCAAAATAGTATTCCTGCCACACCATGGTCGATTAAATGGAAGCAAGCTTGATGGAAGCAAGGGTAATGCAAGGCAACAGTCGCGTCGGTCCAACCGCACTGTATACCGCCCAGGCCTGGCGCGCGGGTGGTTTTACCAACGCGGGCCTGTTCGATCATCCCATGGGCCGGGTGATGTACAGCTTGAGCAGTGTGGGGCAGCGGGTATTCCGCCCCTTTTTGCCGCCTTACATGAAGGATTTTCATCGCTATTTGCGCTTGCGCCATCATGCTTTCGAGGCGCGCATGGAGCGGCTCGCGCCGGATCTGATTGTCGAGATTGCCGCGGGATTGTCGCCGCGAGGCCTCACCTATGCCCAGCGCTGGCCGGAGGTCAGCTACGTGGAGCTGGACTTGCCCAATATGGTGGCGGTGAAACGGGCGCGACTGAAACGGGTGAAACTGCCGGTTAATTACCGCTTGGCGGAAACCGATATTCTGGCGCAGGATTTCGTGGAGCGCCTGCCGATCAAGCCAAATGTGCATCAAAAGGTCGTGGTCATCACGGAAGGCCTGACGGACTACCTTTCGATGGCTGAAAAGCAGCGGGCCTGGGCCAATGTTCGAGCCCTGCTGTCACTGGCGGCACCGGGCAGTCGCTACCTGTTCGAAAGCTGGCCTGCCGAGCGCGTACTACCTAATACAGCCACAGGTCAGGCCGGCCTGCAGGGTCTGAGCCTGTTGGTGGGCCGGCAAATGGGGGGCAATTTGTTTGCCAATCACCAGGGCGTGGCCGATGCCCTGAACGAGGCGGGTTTCTGTTTAGCGGTCAGGCAGGATTTACACAGCCTGGCTCAGGGGCTAGGGGTCGATGCGGACCGCTGCCCATTCCTTTTATATGAATGTGCTGTTGGATAGACGGGGTTAACCATGCAACAAATCTTTATCACGGCGGCCGGTGGGCCTGAAAAGCTGGAACTTCGCGAAGCCCCGGATCCCAAACCCGCTGCAAATGAAATGCGTGTTCGTGTAGCCGCTGCGGGCATCAATTTTGCGGATATCCTGGCGCGCATGGGCCTGTATCCCGATGCCCCCAAGCTGCCTTGCGTGGTGGGCTATGAAATATCGGGCACGGTCGATGCAGTAGGCGAAGCCGTCGATGAAAGCTGGCTTGGGCAGGAGGTGTTCGGGATG
>JBFKKS010000016.1:0-21403 GCA_041630955.1 Nevskiales bacterium | reverse complement strand
GATCGCCAAGTTCCAGAATACGCGCTTCGAACTGGCGCGCATGAAAGCCGATATCGAGATTAACCGCGCCTATGTGGAGAAGGCAGTGGCCGCCTATGCCAACAAGACCTTCGATGTGACCATGGCCGCGGTCATCAAGTACGCCACCACCGAGATGGAATGCCGGGTATGTGACAGCTGCCTGCAGCTGTTTGGTGGCTACGGCTTCATGAGCGAGTACCCGATTTCACGCTATTTCGTCGATGC
This sequence comes from Nevskiales bacterium, assembly GCA_041630955.1. Taxonomy (GTDB): domain Bacteria; phylum Pseudomonadota; class Gammaproteobacteria; order Nevskiales; family CAJXLF01; genus JBFKKS01. Next base: position 21,157 of record JBFKKS010000016.1, on the reverse strand, counting down.
CCGCGTGCAGCGTATCTATGGCGGTACCTCGGAAATCATGCTGGAAGTGATCGCAAGGGATGTGGTCGGACGTTAACCCGGACAGTCTGCTTTAATTAGGGTTTACCACTCGCCACCGGAGCGCACCATGTCACTACGTATTGGATCCACGGCGCCTGACTTCACGGCCGAAACCACCCAGGGAACGATCCATTTTCACGACTGGATCGGCGATAGCTGGGCGATTCTGTTTTCTCATCCCAAGGACTTTACGCCGGTCTGTACGACCGAGTTGGGCTACATGGCCGGACTCAAGCCTGAATTCGACAAGCGTAACTGCAAGATCATCGGATTGAGCGTGGACCCGGTCAGTAACCACAGCGAGTGGGCCAAGGATATCGAGGAGACCCAGGGTCACGCGGTGAATTACCCCATGATTGGGGACCCTGGTCTGGTGGTGGCCAAGCTCTACGATATGCTGCCTGAAGGCGCAGGCGAGACCAGCGAGGGCCGCACGGCCGCCGATAACGCCACGGTTCGTTCTGTCTTCGTGATCGGACCAGATAAACTGATCAAGGCCATGCTGACCTACCCGATGAGTACCGGGCGCAACTTCAATGAGGTGCTGCGCCTGCTTGAGTCCTGCCAACTCACGGCCCGGCACAAGGTTGCCACGCCGGTGAACTGGCAGCAGGGCGAGGATGTCATCATCGTACCGGCGGTGTCGGATGAAGAAGCCCGAGAGAAGTACCCGGATGGCTGGAAGTCACCCAAACCCTACCTGAGAATCGTGCCGCAGCCTGACTAGCATCAGGCCGGCATCGATAGCCTCTGCCATACGGGTGTGAGGCTGCTCGGCAGCGGCGTCAGGCGGCCAAGCTTGAGCCAGCGCTGCTCGGGGGCATGAAAGTCTGACCCGACTGAACCGAGCAGATTGTGGGCCAGCGCGTCTCTGGTGCTGGTCTGAATCTGTTCAGCATTGGAATGCCCGCAACAGATTTCAAGCCCATCTCCACCGGCCTGTTTGAAGGCCGCAACCATGCGTCGTCGCCAGGCGGCACTCTGCGGGTAGAGCAGGGGATGGGCGAGAATGGCCAGGCCCCCTGCCCGGTGTATCCATTCGATGGCGTTCTCAAGCGTGGTCCACTGCATTGAGACATGGCCCGGCTTGCCGCTGCCAAGGAAACGTTTGAAGGCCTGTTTCTGATCCTTGCACAGACCGTCCTCCACCAGTAGTCGGGCGAAGTGAGTGCGAGTGACCTGGCCCCCATCTGCTGCTTTAAGCGCACGCACGCCGGCATTCGCCAGCCCGATTTTTTCCAGCTTGCTGGCGATTTTTTCAGCGCGTAACAGCCGCTGCTGCTGTAGGTCGGCGAGACCGGCGGCGAGTTGCGGGTTCTGCGGATTAATGCCCAGTCCAACAATATGCAGGGTTCGCTTTTCCCAGCGAACCGAGATTTCTACCCCATTGATCAGCCGCAAGCCTGCCAGCTTGGCAGCCCTGGCGGCTTCCTTCAGACCTGCAACCGTATCGTGATCCGTTAGGGCCAGCGTATCAACACCGGCAGCCTTGGCGGCCATGACCAGCTGGGTGGGTGAAAGGCTGCCATCCGAGGCGGTGGAATGACTGTGTAAATCAATACTCATGGCACACGGAGGTGGTTGATATTGTGTTTGCAGGGGTGCATATATAGTGCAGGCTCGGGTTCACTCAAATCAGCAAGGCGAGGAGTTGGCATGATGGATTTCAGGCGCGGTCTCATGATTGTAGGTATCGCCTTTTTGCCAGCGGCAGCCAGCGCGGGGCCCTGTGAAATACAGGACAAAATCGAGGACGGCTTTGAGGCCGTGGGTTCGATCATAGAGCGTAACTGGGAAAAGCTTGAAGATGCCGTGATTCCTGAAGATGAGGAAGAGCGCCGCGAAGAGGCCGCAGAACGTGCCGAGGACGCAGCAGAGGAAAGGGCTGAAAGGGAGCGCTGCCGCAAAAACAGCTAGCACCACGACTGGAAGTGACCGGTCGGGTGACTGAGCAGTTCGCGGACATTGGCTTCGATAATGCGGTAACCAACGTTGCCGGTCAGGCGCTGGCGATCCTCGTTGAATATGAAGGTCGGGCTAGCCCTTACGTTCAGTTCATGGGCCTGTTGGATATCCTGAGCCAGGGCAGCGAAGGCGGCACCGTTGGCGATACAGGCCTGCAAGGCCTCGATATCAATGTCGAGTTCCGCGGCCAGCGCCAGGATGATATGCGCATCAGCGATATCGGCATTCTCGGCAAAAAAAGCCTGTCTCAGGCGCCAGGCCAGTTTAGCTGCGAGGCCCGCCTCGGCCTGCCCATTCTGCTCCATTATTTGCACTGCGTTCAGGTGCAAGTGCCCGGGCAATGAAGATCGTGGCGTGGTTGCGACCCACAGTTCGGGGTGCAAGGGGACATGGCCAAACTGCTCGGCCACCTGCTTCACATGGCTGGCATACCCGGGGATGCCGCCTCGGTCTGCCCACTGTGCTGCAAACTTGCTATGGGTATCGCCGAATACCGGAAAGTGGCGGTAATGGAGTTCCACCTGGTCGCCGAACTCGGCCTTGAGTTCGTCAATACGGGCCTGCGAGACGTAGGCCCATATGCACAGCAGGTCGGAGAAATGGGTGATCTGGATGGCAGGCATATGGGTAATCCTAGGCTACGGCTACTGCACTGACGGCACGCAATTGGACTGCCACGCCGTTCAGGATTGCGGTACCGGTCACCGGATCGTGTGACTGGGTGCCAATCACGTCGTTGATACTGACTCCGGCATGCGCGGCGGCAACCGACTGCTGAATGCCGGTTCGATGATGGCCCCAGCCATGCGGCACGCTGATTACCCCCTGCAGCATGTCCCTGCTCAGCTCGACGGGTAATCGAATCACGCCTGTCGGGCTACTGACCTCCAACAGTTCTCCGTCTGTGACCTTGAGCTGCGCTGCGTCTTCCGGGTGCAGCATCACTGTGCAGCGATCCTTGCCCTTAACCAGCCGCTGGCTGTTGTGCATCCATGAGTTGTTGCTGCGTAGATGGCGGCGTCCAATCATGACGAACTCTGGCGCTGGCTGGGTGGACTGCGTCATGGTTTGCAGGGCTTCTATGAACAGGGCGGGTGCCAGCTTGATGCGTTGGTCAGGGGTGCCCAGTCGAGCTGGTAGCACTGGTCGCAGGGGACCAAGGTCGATGCCATGCGGGTTCTGCTTGAGCTTGTTCAACGTAAGGCCGGAGTCGCCGTCATACTCGTCCAGATAGGGTGACAGGAAGTTGCTCAGCCTGCGCAGTCGAGTATTCAGTTGCTGCCGGATTCGCGGCCAGAGCAGTTGTCCCGCCGGCAGGCGGCGTGCCAGCTTATCCATGATGCGCAATGCAGAACCGGGGTTCCCGTAGGGGCCGAGTCGCAGGCCAAGGTCAATAATTCCTTCATCGCCGAGGTTGGTCACGATACTGCGCAGGCCACGACCCATGAGGCGCTGACTGATGCTGCCGGTATCCAACAGGCGGCTGGTCAGTTCGAGCAGTATTTCCCAGTCCCGCAGTGCACCCGGTGGCGGTGTAAGCATGGCGGGTGCGTATTTGATGGTGTTACGAATAGCGACGAAGTGAAACACCGGGTCGAATTGGCCCCGCTCCAGTGGCCCGACCGGCGGCAGGATGATGTTGGCGTGGCGGGTGGTTTCGTTAATGTACATATCGATCGAAACCATGAAATCCAGTCCGGGCAAGGCCGCGTCCAGGCGTTGGCCATCGGGCGCTGACAGCACCGGGTTGCCGGCATGCGTGATCAGGGCACGAATCTGACCTTCCCCCGGAGTGCTGATTTCGTCAGCCAGCGTCACGACCGGGTATTCACCACCAAATTCGGGCAGGCCATGGACCCGGCTGCGATGCTGGTCAAAACTCCCCTTGATGCCCGCCAGCGCAGCCATTCCGACAATATCGAAAGCCGGCTGGGTGAACATCATGCCGCCGGGACGGTCGAGGTTGCCGGTTACCACGTTAATAGCCCATAACAACCAGCCGGCCACGGTGCTGTTTGCCGAGGTGGTGAGACCCACGCGGCCATACACGGCTGCACTGTCGGCTGCTGCCAGGTCGCGGGCGAGACGTTCTATGCGGCCGGCGGGAATGCCGCAGTGGGGGCTGACCCGCTTCGGCGTCCAGGGTTCAACCAGTTCCTTGAGTTCGCCATAGCCATCGACGAATGACCCGAGGGCACCCGGATCCGCATCGTCCTCGCGGAACAATACGTGCAATAGCCCGAGCAACAGCCAGGCATCGCCGCCCGGACGAATGGGCAGATGCTGGCTGGCGACCCTGGCTGTTTCGCTGCGGCGTGGATCAACGACGACCACCTTGCCGCCGCGCTGCTGAATCGCCTTGATGCGATTGCGCATATCCGGTGCAGTCATGATGCTGCCATTGGAAGCCATCGGGTTGCCACCCAGCACCAGCCAGAAGTCGGTGCGATCCAGATCGGGGACGGGCAGCAAGGCCTGGTTACCGAACATTTGCAGCGAGGCCAGCATGTGCGGTAGTTGGTCAGCGGAGGTGGCGCTGTAGCGATTGCGTGTATTCAGTGCCGCCAGGAAGGGCCCAAGCATCAGCAAGGCGCCGTGATTATGTGCCGTCGGGTTGCCGGCATACAGGCCGACGGCATCCTTGCCATGCTGATGGCGAATTCGGCTTAGCTGGCGGGTTGTTTCTTCCAGTGCGGTTTCCCAGGATATTTCTTCCCAACCGCTGCCAGTACGTCGCACCGGTTTGCGCAGGCGATCAGGGTCGTTCTGGAGGTCCTGAATGGCCACCGCCTTGGGGCAGACATGGCCACGGCTGAAAAAGTCCTGCTGGTCCCCGCGAATGGATTTGATCTGCCCATTGTCATGGCGAATCTCTATGCCGCACATTGCCTCACAGAGGTGGCAGGTACGGTAATGGCTTAGCTCGGTCATGTAATGCCCCCATATGAAGCGATCATCCTAACCTGCCGGCCATGCAGTGCAAGCAGGTTTTTAATCAATCATCGACCCACTCATAACACTCTGGGGTGAACCGGGGTGTGCAGATGGCCAGAAAGACGAGATCGCCGTCGCCTATATTCTGAATCCGTTGTCGGCTTCCGGGCGGGATCACGATTGCATCGCCGGGTCCGAGTTGGTGCGCCTCTTCCTTGCCAACCTCTGCCAGCCCCTGGCCAGCCAGTATCAGATAGCGTTCCGTGACATCTTTTAGCCGGTGCCAGCGGGTGGTCTGGCCTGGTTCGACGCGGGCCCTGGCAATCGATACTGCCGGGTCGACATCGTTGTTCAGCCACTCGCTGATAAAACAGCCTTCTTTGAAGTAAAACTCGGGGGCAAATCCCATTTATGTTCGGTCCTTAATACGGTTCAGTTTAGGTTCATGCGGGCTGGCACACACTGGCATCGCAGTCTGCCATGACAGGGACGTTAGGGCGGCTGCCATGAGATGAGGTTCACAGACATATTGGTCTTTGAATATTTGGAGAAACAAGGAGCCAGTTATGAAAAAGTTAATTATCGCCGGTACATTGGCCGGCGCCATGGTTACCCCGGCAGCGTTTGCCGGTCACAATGATGATGTCGTTGGCGGCATCCTGGGTGCCGCAATCGGTGCCATGGTGGGTGCCGAGATCAACGGTCATGATGGTGCCATTATAGGCGGTGTACTGGGTGCAGCGGCGGGTGCCTCTCTGGCCGATAAGGACAAGCATCGACATCGAAAGCATTATGTAAAGCGCCACCCCCCCCATCACTACCGGCGCGGTTACGATCATGGATATCGCCATCCCAAGTTCCGAGGGCATGGATATGGTCACTACAAAGGCAGGGGGCATGGTCACTATAAACACCACAATCCCCGCTACTGCCATGATCGTCGGCACGGACACCGGGTAGCGGAGCGCAGAGAATGGCGAGACTGGCGCCGCGAGCGTGGTTACGACCATCGCCGGGGCGACCGTCATGACCGCCGTCATGATCATGGTGGACGCCATGATGGTCATAGAGAAGGACATCGCTATCACAATTAACGATACCGGGTTCTGATCCCACCCCACTCCATCCCCACCCCTAACCCCGGCCAGGCCGGGGTTTTTTCTGTCTATCAGTTAGGCAAGGGCTGACAGTCCGTGACAGAAAATGCTGACTGACCCGGACCCGGTGAACTCCCAAACTGAGATTGTGCTGGCAGGACAGTAAATATGCCTCCGGCGCTTTTGATTCAGAACGACAGGAGGCCGGGATATGGACACTGACTTGCAGCAAAATGAACACGGCAGTATGCAGGTGGTTTATGAGGGGCATTATGCCTTAAGTGACAGTAATGACCGTCCGAATTTGCTGAGAGTGGTGGTTGATTACCACGACGGTGCTGTGTTTGTGGTTCGTTCGGAATCCAGGTTGCCTGAACCAGCATTAACCAACGTCAGCCGCTTCTACGAACCGCAGGATGATGACTGGCGTGCGGGGCATGGTGTGGCCTTCGATGAGGCCTGTCAGCACCTGCAAGAAGTGATCGACAGCATGAATCGCGGCGGATATCGCGAATTGCCCAGCAGTCCAGGCTGGACCGTACCGGCACCCTGCGCTTTTGCGAATTATTTGATAGCTGAACGCGCCAGGCATCCTCTACCGGTCATGCACTGACAGCGGTGATCAGGCGGCTTTAGCAAGCCTGGTTGCACGCGCCAGGAAGACTTGCACCTCGGGCCACAGTCGATTGCGTTCCTTGCGGATTTCGACTCCGCCAAATCCGGATTTAACGAATTGAGAATCGGCTATTTCCCCGGCCAGAACCTGTGCATCCCGATATTGATGAAGTCGATCCCGGCCATGGCCAATGATAATCGTGGGTAATTGAATCTGACGGCGCTGTTCGGAGGTGGGTACCACCGGCCCGACCATCAGGCCATGAAGGATCGCATTGATCACGGCCGGTTCATTCGACAGGCCAGATAAACCACTGGCAGCGAGCTCGTTCTTGGGTTGCCAGCGACGCAGGGGCCAGGTCAGCCCGCGGTAAACGCGTGGCACATACGCCACCAGGGTAGATAGCGGCAGGATAATGGTGGCCGCAAACACGGTGGACCACTCCATTACGGGCATCTCAAGGAACAGGCCCAGGCAGCGCTCGGGGTGCTCGACTGCAATAAACAGACCGGCAATTGCCCCCAGCGAGATGCCACCAATAATAGCTTTATCAATTTCCAGGTGATCCATGCAGGCAAGGCCTTGCTGAGCACAGAAATCGACGCGGTAAGCGCAGGGGTCCGTGGGTTGGTCACTGTGACCATGTCCCAGAAAGTCCATCAGGATGACCTGAAAACCTTCTCCCACCAGTCGCCTGGCCAGGGCTCGATTCAGGCGCGAATCAAACAGCAGGCCGTGCATGAGCAGGAACGGGATGCCGCCATGACCCCAGACCTCGTAATGCAGATTAAAACCTTTCCACTGGAAACCGCCACTACGAACGGCGACGGGTTGCTGTATATCAATACTCATGAATTGTAGGCCTGGCTGAATTGTTCCCTGCGCAAAGCAAGGTATATTGGGCATGACGCATAGCCATCAATATAAGTGAGACACATACATGAAACCAGTCAGCCCTATGGATGTTGGCTTTTTACTGCTGGAGCGGCGCAACCAGCCGATGCACGTGGGTGGATTAATTCTGGCCAAGCCCCCCAAGGGTGGGGGCAAGACCTATGTGCAGAAAATGATGAACCAGATGCTGGCCAGCGATGAGCCGCAGTATCCGTTTAATCAGCGACTACACCAACGTGCTGGCCTGTGGTTCTGGGATGAAGATACCGACTTCGATATTGAAGCCCATGTGTTTCATCTGTCATTACCCAAACCAGGGCGAATCCGTGAGTTACTGGCGCTGGTTTCCAAGTTGCACAGTAGCCTCATGGATCGCAGCAAGCCCTTGTGGGAGTACTACATTATTGAAGGCGTTGAAGGGGGGCGGGTCGCGCTTTATACCAAGACGCATCACGCGCTGGTCGATGGAGTGGCTGCCATGCGCTACATGGAAAAAGCGACTTCAACAGACCCGCAAGCCGAGGTGATTCCGCTCTGGTCCCTGCCGCCCAAGCCTCGCAGCCGCATTGATCCCGTCGAGATAGCCAGCAGTCCCCTGAGTGCGATGGTGCAGGCAGCGAGCAAGGTGCGTGGGCAGGCTGGCTCGACGCGTAAAGTCGCGCAGGAGGTTATTCGCTCAATACGCGCGCGCAAGAAAGATCCGGATTATGTTTCCGTGTTCCAGGCACCCAAGACTATCTTCAATCAGCGTATCTCCGGTGGACGGCGGTTCGCGGCGCAGTCCTGGGATATGAATCGCATCAAGAAAATCGGCAAGCAACATGATGCGACACTGAATGACATCATTCTGGCCATGTGCAGCTCGGCGCTCAGGCGCTATCTCGAAGAACTGAATGAATTGCCAGACAAACCCCTGATTGCGATGGTGCCGGTATCCATGCGCAAGGATGATTCAGAAGGGGGCAACCAGGTCGCCATGATCCTGGCCAACCTGGCCACCCATCAATCCGATCCGCTGGAGCGACTGGCCACCATCAAACGTTCCGTGAATAACAGCAAGGAACGTTTCGCCCGCATGAACCAGCAGGAAATCATGGCCTACCTGGGAACAGTGATGGCGGTGCATGGCGCGAATATGGCGCTGGGTATCAATCCCAGCTGGCAGGCCTTCAACATTGTTATCTCGAATGTGCCGGGACCCAAAAACACACTGTACTGGAATGGTGCCGAGGTCGAAGGTGTTTACCCTGTTTCGATCCCGGCTGATGGTGTGGCACTCAACATCACGCTCACAAGTTATGCCGGTAACCTCGAGTTTGGCATTATTGGCTGCCGGCGTACCCTGCCGCATATGCAAAGGCTGTTGCAGTACCTGGAGGAAGGCCTTGCCGAGTTGGAACAATAAAGTGTGCGTTCACGGCTTCTGCTCTAAGCGGCACAATGACTTCGAACTGTCCATTCAATGCAAGAGCATGAATATTGGGCATTAAGCGGGTATATTTCATACAAAGAACGCGATTGGGGAGTTGCATTGCCGTATCAGACTGAGAACAGGCCGGGGCAGTTACATGCAGATGGTTAAATACCTCAGGCTCATGTTTTGCGTGGGCGTGCTGGCTTTGCCGTTTGTTTGCACAGCTGCCGAAGGTATACAGGTCGTTGCCAATGCCAGTGTTCAGGTAAAAGAACTACCCGTGGCATCCCTGCGCGCAATCTTTTCCATGCGTGTCAGGAACTGGCCCAACGGCGATCCAGTGAGGGTATTCGTTTTGCCTGATCGCCATGATTTGCACACGTCATTCAGCAAGAAGATTCTGCGTATTTATCCCTATGTCCTGCGAGACACCTGGGATCGAATGGTTTTTACCGGCACCGGACAGGCTCCCATTGAAGTGGCGAACGCAGACGAACTCATGCAACTGGTAGCCGAAACGCCTGGCGCGATTGGCTACGTCAATAAGGAAATACCAAGCAATGAAACTATCAGAATTCTGCAAATACGCTAGTGCAGCACTGGCAATGAAGCTGCTGATGGCTTTCGTCATCGGTACGTCCGCAGCTGCCTCAGATGAACTCAAGAGTTACCAGATTCATGGCTTTGCCTCGCAGGGCTATATTCTTACCGATGAAAACAATTTTTATGGCGACAGCGAGGATGGTGGGAGTTTCGATTATTACGAACTGGGACTGAACGCCTTCTGGCAGGTGGCAGATACACTTTCGGCATCTGGTCAGTTATTGGTGCGCGATGCCGGTGAAACGGATGACGGCAAGCTTCGCGTTGACTACCTGTTTCTTGATAAGCGCTTCATCAACATGGATGCAGCAACGGCAGGTGTACGCGTTGGTCGGGTCAAGAATCCACTGGGCTTCTATAACGAATCACGCGACGTCATATTCACCAGGCCTAGCATTCTCTTGCCACAATCGATCTACCTGGAAGGCATTGGCGTACGCGAGATTCTTTTCTCTTCAGACGGCGTCCAGTTGTACAGCGACTGGGACCACGGTCGACACCACACGGCATTCAAGGTGAATTTTGCACGAACAGACGATGTTTCTGACCAGACCCGCAGGAATTTCTTTGGTGGAACCGGCGGTAGCGGTGGCGGTAGCTTTCCGGGATTCTCGCTCGATCAAATGAAAATTTCTGACCTGTTCTTTACACAGGTAATGGATGAGGTTGATGGCGGCAGGATGCGTTTTGCCATCAGCTACCTGACGGCGATATTAAAGGCTGATTTCACATCCCCTCAATTGCCTGCGCCTCTCACGGTCAGCGTGGATTCCAATATCTATACCTTATCAGCGCAATACAATGCCGAGCGCTGGAGCCTGACAAGCGAATATTCGTTGACGACTACCAAGTTCGGCTTTGGCGGTTCCGAAAGCAGGCTCCGATCGGATGGCATGTATCTCCAGGGCGAGTATCGCATGACGCCTGTATGGACGGGCCTGTTGCGCTATGACATGGCCTTCTCAAACCGGAATGACCGCGCTAACTCGGATGCTCGCGATATTACTGCCGGGCTTAGCTGGTCACCGAACCCCAGTTGGGTTGTTATGGGCGAATACCATTACATTCACGGTGATAATGGCGATTCCAGCCTGCCCAACCCGGATAACCCTGGAGGCGCGTCCAACCGAACAAACCTGTTAGCAGTGATGGTGGGTTACCGGTTCTAACAAGTGTGATGGCGCCATGTCACAACGGCAGAGGCATACGTGTCTGGTAGCTATGAACTAGAGCTGGTTCTGCTATCGGTTGTCGTGGCGATGGTGGCGCCGTATACCGCGCTGGAGATTGCCGGAAGGGTAACGCTACCTGAAGTTCGCGCGCCTCGCTTGTGGATGCTGCTAGGCGCATTCGCCATGGGGACAGGCATCTGGGCCATGCACTTCATTGGCATGCTGGCATTGTCGCTCCCCTTCCCACTGACTTATCACCCGGCGCTCACGCTCGCATCGCTGGTGATCGCGATTTTCGCTGCCTTTTTAGCATTCGCGAGCCTGGGTTCGACCGCACCAACCCTTCCCAAACTGCTAATGGGCGGACTGATGATGGGGGGCGGCATCAGTGCCATGCACCACATGGGCATGTTCGCGATGCAGATGATGCCGGTGGTTCGATATGAGCCAGTTCTGACTGGTGCATCCATCCTTTTAGCTGTGGTCGCGTCCACGTTAGCGCTTTATCTTTATTTCGTATTGCGACCACGCAAGAGCGGCCATAGCACATGGTTCCGTACGTTCAGTGCCTTGCTCATGGGGCTGGCAATTGCAGGCATGCACTATACCGGTATGGCTGCAACCCAATTTGGGCCCGACAGCGAGTACGGCGCTGTCAGCAGTCTTACTCTTTCCGGTTTGGCATTGGCCTTGCTGGTCGGCATGGCTGTCATCGCCCTGTTGGTGATTGCTCTGGTCAGCGCCATGTACGACGCAACCTGGACCAGGCGTGGGCTCAGTTTGCGCTGGAAGGTGTTTCTGCTTCTGGCGCTGCTCATAGGCGGGGCGGATTCCGCGCTTGAATATTTCAGGTTTCGCAGTATCGATGAAGTTAATGTCAGGCAGATAGCTGATCGCGTAGAGCGCCAATCACGTGCACTCAGGTCGGAGTTTTTCAAAATCCAGGAGCAACTCGCCGGCATAGCGACCCAGCTTGTTAGTGCGCGTGCGCTCAGTGAAATACAGACGGGTCGATTAAATGTTTTTCCCCAGGAGACCCTGGCCCGGGTTGACTGGCTGGAAATCTACAATGAGCAGGGGACGCGTATTGGTAGCTGGAATCTATTGGGCTATACCCAATATTCAGGTAGTCATCTTGATCAACTAGTCAGTAAGGTCAACAAAACATCCCAACCAGAAAGCTTTCTGACCTGTCTTGATGCATGCCATTACCTGACAGTGGTACCTGTACTGGATCGTGAAGGTAACGCGCTCACCGCAGTGGTGGCAGGGCCGGTCACAGAATTGCTGTTCGATTTCCGGACCTCCACACATGCGGATATTGTCTTACTGTCACCTAGGGAGGGAGCCAGCAACGCCGGGGCCGCCAGGGATGAAATCTGGGGGTATCGAGTGATGGGGATTACCAACGCCGCCGTGTTAAGACCCCAACTTGAATCGATTACTCGACTTCGGGATATGCCGGTGGTTGGAGAGCTGGCTGCCATAAGCGTGTCGGGTGCGAACCTACGGCTCTGGGTGGATTCGCTGGCCGATATCGCCATACCGACTGATATTTTAGCTGTGCAGGTTATTGATGAAACCGAAACGATTGCTGCGCTGAACCAGTTGACCCGCGAGCACTTGCTGCAGGCAGCCACGATGATCATCATCTCGTTCGGCGCACTGTTCCTGATGCTGACATTTGCAACACGAAAACTGACACAGGTCACGCTTGCCTTACCACTGCTGGCGGATAAACGCTTTGAAGAGGCCGGCGATATGATGGAGAAGTTGCCTCCATCCCTGGTGCCGGATGAAATCGACCAGCTTCTGGAGACGGCGAAACGCCTGACCGAGCAGCTAGAGCGACTGGATGCCGTGGAGGAGGAAAGCTCTGCCAAGTCGCGCTTCCTGGCCACTATGAGTCACGAAATTCGTACGCCCATGAACGCGATCATTGGCATGACCGAGATGCTGGCTCGATCACCTCTGAGTGAAGAACAGCACCAGCAGGCAGTGGTTGTCCATACTTCAGCCCTGGCATTGCTGGAAATCATTAATGACATACTCGATTTTTCCAAGCTAGAAGCCGGACGCTATGAACTTGAGGAATTACCGCTAGAGCCGCGCAGGGTTGTTGAAGGCGCTTTGAACAGTTTTGCAGGCACCGCGCGCAGTCGTGGCATTCGGGTCGTGGAATTTATTGATCCGCAGTTGCCCGTCAATGTGCTTGGCGACGCGACCAGAATACGACAGGTTCTGATGAACCTTTTGGGCAATGCGCTGAAGTTTACCGAGCATGGCCGCATCTGGGTAAAGGCGATTCCGGTAAGCACAAGCGCAACAACGGTGCGATTGCGTTTCGAGGTTCGCGACACCGGTATCGGGATTACGGAAGAGCAGCAGTCGCGCCTGTTTCAGCCTTTCATGCAGGCGGAGTCTTCCACGACGAGACGTTATGGAGGCACAGGTCTTGGCCTTTCAATCTGCCATAGTCTTGTCGTGAAGATGGGCGGTGAAATAGGGGTTAGCAGCGAGGCAGGCGAGGGCAGTACCTTCTGGTTCGAAATAGACCTGCCCGTCGCAGACCAGGGCAGTCAGCGCCAAGCTGAAGAACCGGGATGGCTCGAAGAAGTCAGTATCCGGCTTTCCATTTCAGACCCGGATGAGCGCGCCAGCATTGCCACGTATTTGCAGACCGCATCCGCACAGGTCAGTAGCGGGGAGAATGCGGCCACCAGGGCGGAGTTGCTGGTGGATGACAAGCTCGGGGGCGCGCAGCTGCGGATTCAGTCACCCGAATCCGGCAAGGAACAGATTTTGCACCAACCGGTGCATTTGCGAGACCTGCTCAAGCAGGTGGCTTCGCTTTGTGGAAAAGAACGCCGGGTGTCACAGAGAGAACACGATCACTCGGTTGTTCAACTTGAAGGGCAGCAAATACTTGCAGAGCAGCTGCCGAGTTTGCGCTGCAGGGTGCTGGTCGCCGAGGATAATCCAACCAACCAGACGGTTATTCGAGCACAGTTGCATCGTCTGTCCTGTGATGTTGAAACCGCTTCCAATGGATACGAAGTGCTGGCTCTTTTGCAACCCGGCCACAGTTATGATGTTCTGCTTACCGACCTGCACATGCCGGAAATGGATGGCTTTCAACTGGTGCGTGAAGTCCGCAGCATAGAGATTGCGCATGATCTCCCACGCATGCCGATTGTTGCCTTTACAGCGGATGCGGCTACCGAGGTGGTAGAGCGCTGTAAAAAGGTAGGCATGGATGATGTATTGACCAAACCGGTGGTGTTGCACAAGCTCGCGGCATGTCTGAGTCAGTGGGCCAAGAGTATTCCGACTGAACCGGAACCGGTCGATATCAATGTGCTCAATGAATTACTGGGTGGCGTGGATGCGGAGACCCTGCGCACTATCCTGGGAGACTTCATACGCCTCGGCGCAGGGCAGATAGATGCGCTGGAGACAGCCCTCGTGCAAAAGGACTCTCACCAGGTTCGTGAAATGGTACACAAGCTGCTGGGTTCAACCCGCTCTGCGGGCGCCAAACCACTCGGTGAAGTATTGCAACGTCTACAAGCAGTAGCCAGAGATGAACGGGTCGATGAATACCCACTCTTGGCCGCCGAGTGTCGCCGCGAATTTGAACGCGTACGCAGTTGGTTTAAAGCGAGCAATCAGTCCGCGGCCACTTGAGGACCCAGTTCAGATGGCTGGCTGTTGGCTGTAAGATTCCGCCCATTCCAACAGTTGATCCACGGGCATGGGCCTGGCGATGAAATAACCCTGGGCATAATCGCTGCCCAGATCTGTCAGAAGCTTGAGCTGTTCCGCCGTTTCCACACCTTCCGTGATGACGCTCAGTCCAAGGTCATGGGCCAGCCGGATGGTTGATTCGACGACGTGGCGTCGTTCCGGGTCCACATCGCTTCCGTCAAGAAACATTCGGTCGAGCTTGAGATCCGTAAAGGGAACACGTAACAGCTGTTTGAGTGAGGAATGGCCGGTGCCGTAGTCATCGAGCGCGAGTTGCATTCCCCGCAGACGTAGCCGGGTGAGAATGTCCAGTGAAGTGGCAACGTCACGAAAAACGCCGCTCTCAGTCACTTCAAGCAGCAGGTTGTGCGCTGGCAGACCATGTTCAGTGCAGAGCGAGGCGATGGTCTCGGGTAGCGAAAGGTCATTCAGCATGAAAGGCGACAGGTTGATGGATATTCGAATATCCAGGCCCTGTCTGCGCCATTCTGCACAGGCAGCAATCCCGGCACGTAAAGTGGCATCGGTCAGTTGCCGAATCAGGCCACTGGATTCCGCCAAAGGTATAAAGACGTCGGGTGGTATAGAGCCATATTGAGGACTGTTCCAGCGGGCCAGGGCCTCGACAGAACTGAGGCGGCGCTCTCGTATGTGTACGACCGGCTGAACGTGGATGACGATCTCATCGCAGTCCAGCGCATTGCCCAGAACCTCTGCCGTGATTTCAGGATTAACCGCGGTTTGCTTGGCTTTGAAGCGAGTCTGGTCGAGACGATCCAGCAACACCTCTAATGCCTTCTGTGAAACGGGCTTGGGCAAGGTGCCCAGCACATGTAGCTGTCTTTCGTTAGCCACGCCCTCGGCTGTGTTAAGTACCCGTCGATCAGCCGAACTCATCAGGATCAAACCCGCCGTGGGTTGCAGGTCAGCTATGTCTCGTAGTAATTCGACCCCATCGGTGCCCGGCATCATCAGGTCACACACGATCAGGTTGAATTGTTCTTTTTTCTCTAACTCGACGCGTGCCGCGTCTCCATTTTCAGCCGTGACGATCTGTTCGATCCCAAGCAGGGAAAGCTGACGGCCTACGATACTGAGCACGAAAGCATCGTCATCGACCAGCAATGCCCGCAAGTTTTTTCTATTGGCGCTCAACATGTTTATATCGCCGCTATCCCCTGATGTATTTGTGGTGATATTCAAGCCAATTCTGCAATTGAGATCGGGTCTTGAATTTCATATTACGCATGCTACACCACGTGATGTGAAGATAGGAGCACGTGGCCGGTTAGTCATTTTCTTGAGCGATTGTTTTGTTCACCGATCAACTGCTGTGCCCTATACGGGCGGCTGCCGATCAGCCCATGGTTGTGCCCTTTCCAGCTGCCCGGCGAGTTGAAACAGCAGTCCCTCGCCTCCGTGCGATGCCACGAACTGCACGCCCAGCGGCATGCCATTGGCGCACCAGTGCAAGGGCACGCTCATGGCCGGCACGCCGGTTAGATTCCCGAGCTGGGTATACGGTACCCACTGCAGGTTGGCTTTCACCATCTGGTCAATGATGTCGGTTTTGAGCAAAGCCCGGGTCATGCCCATTTTCACCAGGGCCATGCCGGCCTTCTGCTGCCATTGGGGTGTGGCGATTTCGCCGATCCTGGCCGGTGGCATGGCCAGTGTAGGAGACAGCCACAGGTCGTACTGTTGATGGAACTCGGCCAGCTGGCGACTGTAGTCATGCCAGTGCAGCAGGCCTTCAAGGTAATCGCGCGCACTGACTGTTCTGCCGAAGGCGGCCATCAGCAGGGTGTCGGCCTCAAAGCCCTCGTCGCCACAGCCGGTCAGCCGTTTGATTCTGTTGACATCGGCTGCCATGTGGCCGAACCACATCATGATGAAGTCCTGTGCCAGCTGCATGCCGTCCACCGCGGGCTCGCCCTCTTCTACGTGATGGCCAAGCGATTCCAGTAGTTTGGCGGCTTCCTCGACTGCCTTGATGGCTTCGGGGTCGACATCAGTGTCCACCGGAGACCGGCTGGAAAAGGCAATTTTCAGTGGGCGTGGGTCCTCTGCTGCATCCTGCAGATAGGGCCGAGTGGGTGGTTCAATGTGATACATCGAGTTGATTTCAGGTCCATGCGTGGCATCCAGCATGGCGGCGCTGTCACGTACGGAACGGGTGAGGACATGATTCATGGCCGCGCCATGCATGTCCTCACTCAGGTCGGGCCCCCAGGGTGTGCGGCCGCGACCTGGCTTGATGCCAAATAGCGCACAATGGGCTGCCGGAATACGGATCGAACCGCCCCCGTCATTGGCGCCTGCCATGGGGACAATGCCAGCCGCTACAGCTGCAGCCGAGCCACCCGAGGAGCCGCCAGGAACGTGATCGGTGTTCCAGGGGTTGCGCGTGGGGCCCCAGGCCTCGGGTTCGGTAATGCCCTTGGCACCAAACTCAGGTGTGTTGGTCCGACCGAAGATGACGGTGCCCGCGTCCAGCCAGCGCTGTGTGATCGTGGCATGCCGGATGGGCTTGAAGCCGGCCTTCTTCAGGGCCTTGTTACCGCTGGCATGCAGCACACCGGCATAGTCCTGGAACAGGTCCTTGGTGAGAAAGGGGACACCCGCAAAGGGGCCTTCCAGGGAGGCTTGGGCCCGTGCGCGTGCAATGTCATGCATCGGCACGATCACCGCATTGAGTTGTGGGTTGACGGCTTCGGCACGGGCTATCGCCAGTTCCAGCAGTTCACTGGCAGTGACTTCCTTTTTGGCGACCAGCTCGGCCAGGCCCAGACCATCGTGGCTACGATACTCTTCAAAATTCATTCACTGTCTCCGGTTGACCCGGAGGCAGTATCGCGTAGTGGGCGTGTCGCGGCAACGACAGTTATTCGCTGATCCCTGGATAACTTTGTTCCTCGATAATGCCATGGGGGCCATAGCTCACCAGGGTCAGCAGTCCGTAGCAGCCCTGTTCGGCCATGGCCAGTTCACCATGGGTGGTGAATTGGCTACTGGCCATCTCGGCTTCGCGGAACTCGAAGCCCTGTGGCAGCTTGATGGATGCACGGTGGGGTATACCGGTCACGGGGTTGCAGATGGGCTCGACCCTGGCATCGACGATATGCCTGACACTGAAACGGCCCCGGGCATTGGCCAGGTCAAACTCGAACTCGATATCTGCGAAGACCGGTTCGGGTTCATGCGCGATCGTGGAGGCATAGATGGCAAAGCCGGTCGTGGGTTCCTGTTGCTTGCCGCCCAGAATCGTGGCCAGGGCCTCGACCTGGGCTTCATTGGCACGTTGATCAATAATTGACCACCAGGTGCCGCCACCCTCATGTAGTCGTCCGGGCCAGTGGTAAATGCCGGCCACGCGCAGTCCGTCCAGCCGAGTATTGGCATAGTGGCCTTCGCTGATTTCAAGCGCCATGGTGCCTTCGCAGTGACCACGAGTGGGCGGAGCATTGAATTCACAGGGGCAACCGTAGTTGCAATTGCAGGTCCCGATCTGGCGGGTTTTGATCATCCAGTCCACATAGGCCATGACAATGCCCTCGACAAGGCGCAGTGCACCAAGAGCAGCTATATAGTAGATAGACTCAAGCTTTACCAGAAGTTTAACCGCCAGCCATGATTTGCCTAATTCGCCGAAGCAGCGAGGGGACGCAGGCCCGGGACTCGAACTGATGTCCCGTGTGCTGGTTTGTGGATTCGAGCCTTACGGGGGCAGGACGCACAATCCGTCGGGGGAGATTGCCCAGGCCCTCGGAAGGGATTCACGCTTGCGTACGGCGGTGCTGCCAGTGAGCTATCGTCGCGCCGAACAGGCCATGCTCGCACTGCTGGCTGACGAGCCTCCCTCTGCCTTGCTGTTGTTGGGCATGTGGCCGGGTGCCGCGTTCAAGCTGGAACGGCTGGCGCTGAATCTGAATGATTCAATACAGGCAGACGCGGATGCTGAAATTCGTCGGGGGCAGGCCATCGCGCCCAAGGGACCGGCGGCTTTCTGGTCGACGCTACCGCTGGCGATGTTTTATCAGGCACTTACGGAGGCAGGGCTGCGCGTCATCTGGTCTCGGGATGCCGGCGCCTATGTCTGCAACCATGTCTTTTATGTTGCCGCACAGACGCTGGCCCCCCTGAATAGGCCCTGTGGGCTTATCCATGTACCATTCAGTAAGCCCACCCGGCAGCAACTCGGTGGCATGCTGGTTTGCATCGAACGACTGCAGGGTATGGGTTAGCGCCGTCGACAAAGCGCTAAACTTGTAGGATGTAACCGGGTAGATCAGTTGGGGGCATGGTCGGTTATAGATTGCGAATGGAGGTGGTGATGCAAGCAAGCCAATCATCAAGGACCATGACGATCAATGCGCCAGCTGCCGACAGCCTTCTTTCCATCGTGCGGCAAATCTATCAGGACGTACATCGGCGTGCGCCGCACAACACCCCCATTCATCTGCGTAGCCGGTTCGATCGTGACCTCGGCCTGGACAGTCTGGCGCGAGTGGAGCTGCTACTGCGCGTTGAAAAGGCTTTTGCAGTCCATATTCCGGATGCTGTGCTGGAATCAGCAGGTACGCCGGAGCAGTTGCTACAGGCGCTGGGTGACGCGCAGCAACTGAAGCTGCCCAGCAATGCTGCCGTGATCGAGGCTCCTCGCCTAGAGGAGGACAGCAGTGGCATGCCGGATGGGCTGACGACGCTGCCTGAGGCCCTGGACTGGCATGTGCAGCGGCATCCGCAACGCACCCAGATTATTTATTCCGATGACTTAACCGTTGATGCGGACGTCACCGAGATCACCTACGGCCAGCTTGCCGAGCGGGCAGAGGCGGTGGCGGCCGGCCTGCAATCACGAGGCATTGAACCGCGACAGACGGTCGCTATCATGCTGCCCACCGGCCCCGACTATTTCTATGCCTATTTCGGCATTCTTTTGGCTGGCGCCATTCCTGTGCCCATCTATCCTCCAGCGCGATTGTCGCAGATTGAGGACCATGTGAGCCGCCATTGCGGCATTCTCGCCAACGCCGAGGCAGCGATTCTGATTACGGTTCCGGAGGCAAGGGCGGTTGCCCGAATGCTGCAGGCGCATGTGCAAAGCCTGCGTCACATTGTCACAGCCGATGAGTTGCAAAAGGCCAAGCATGCGCACGTGCGTGTGCCAGTCCAAGGCAGCGATATTGCCTTTATCCAGTACACCTCGGGCAGCACCGGAAACCCCAAGGGCGTGGCGCTGACGCATGAGAATTTGCTCGCCAATATTCACTCGATTGGAGAAGGGATAGGCATCAACTCGAATGATGTGTTCGTCAGCTGGTTACCGCTGTATCACGACTTTGGCCTGATTGCCGCCTGGCTGGCCAGCCTCTGTTACGGCAACCGTTTGGTGGTCATGTCTCCGCTGGCCTTTCTGCTGCGTCCGGAGCGATGGCTGTGGGCCATTCACCGTTATCGGGGCACCTTAACTGCAGCCCCCAATTTTGCCTATGACCTGGCCTGTAAACGTATTGAGGACGCACAACTTGAAGGCCTGGATCTGAGCTGCCTGCGCCTGGCGGCCAATGCTGCTGAGCCAATCAGCCCCGACACGGTGACGCGTTTTACCGATCGCTTCAGCGCCTATGGCTTCAAGCCTGAGGCGATGGTGCCAGCCTACGGACTGGCAGAGGCGACTGTCGGTGTGGCTGTTGACCCACTTGACCGGGCACCCCGTATCGATCATATCCAGCGTGAAACCTTTACTAACCGTGGCATCGCGACCCCTGCGGCAGATAACGACGAGCATGCCCTGCGTTTCGTGGCCTGTGGCCGGCCACTGCCGAATATGCAGGTACGGGTGGTCGATGGTCAGGGCGAACCGGTGGCGGAGCGTGCTGAAGGCATGCTCGAGTTCCGCGGCCCGTCAGCTACGCAGGGATACTTCCGTAATCCCGGGCAGAGCAAGGACTTGTTCCACGATGGCTGGGTGGTCACCGGGGATCGGGCCTACCTGGCTGATGGTGAAATCTTTCTCACCGGACGGGTTAAGGACATCATCATTCGCGCTGGTCGCAATATATATCCGCATGAACTCGAAGAGGCCGTAGGGAACATCGATGGTATTCGACGCGGCTGCGTGGCGGTGTTCGGAAGCGCTGATCCGCAAACGGGTACCGAGCGCCTCATTGTGCTGGCTGAAACGCGGGTAAGCGATGCGGACGAAAGGGCGGCATTGTGCGAGCAGGTTCGCGCCCTGGGTGTCGATTTGCTGGGTGCGCCGCCCGATGAAGTCGTGCTGGCGCCGCCGCAAACGGTGTTGAAGACATCCAGCGGCAAGATACGCCGTGCTGCCTGTCGTGAACGCTTTGAGCAGGGGCAGGCCAGTCTCGCCCCGCGCGCCGGTTGGCGGCAGCTGTTCAGGCTCGGTCGTGAAGCGTTATGGCCCCAGATCAAGCATCGCCTGAGTGCTGCTCGTGCCGCTGTGTATGGCGTGTACGTCTGGGCACTGCTGTTGCTGGTGTCCCTGCCGACCTGGTTGCTGGTTGCTATCACACCGCGGCCTGGCTGGGCGTGGCAGATAGCCCGTCTGTCGGCTCGCTGCCTGCTACGGCTTTCAGGCGTGTCATTGACAGTTCGTGGTCTCGAACATTTGCCACAGACCGGAAGCTGT
>JBFKKS010000015.1:0-21614 GCA_041630955.1 Nevskiales bacterium | reverse complement strand
TGAGGCACGCGTGGCGGCACTGCGCAAGCAATTCACGGATAACGAGCGCGAGATCAGCGAACTCAAGGAGAGACTGGCCAAACGAGCGGGCGACCTCTACCAGTTGACGGCACTGGTTCGCCAGGCCGCCGGTGATCTGCGCGCCGTGGCCGACAACTCCATGATATCGGCCCAGTACCCGCAGCGTACGGCGTTTCTGGATGATCTGGCCCAGACCGAATCACTGCCAGACATCGAGACGCTGGAAGGTCTGTGGATCGACCTGCAACGCGAGATGACCGAGACCGGCAAGGTCGTGACTTTCCCGGGACGTGTGATGGCAGTGGATGGCACCACGACTGAGCAACCGGTGACGCGAGTCGGGCCGTTTGTGGCGGTTTCGCAGGGTCAGTACCTGAATTACCTGCCACTGACTTTTGAATTCCAGATCATGCCCAGACAGCCTGAGGATGGCGACGATCTGGCGGAGGATCTCGAAACGGCTACAGAGGGTTGGTGGCCGATGCTGATCGATCCCACCCGTGGCAGCATACTGGCCTTACTGGAACAGCAGCCAGACATGTTTGATCGTATCCGGCAGGGCGGCTGGGTAGGCGCCGCGATTATCGTGCTGGGGGTGCTGGGGCTGCTGTTTGCCGGTTATAAGCTGGTTTACCTGGAACGTGTCGCACGCCGGGTGAAACAGCAGCTGGCGAATCTTGCCCGACCCAATACCGATAACCCGCTGGGTCGCATACTGACCGTCTATCAGGGCGCAAGGGCCGATGTGGATCTGGATGTGGAAAGTCTGGAACTGCAACTCGACGAGGCAATCCTGAAGGAAACACCCAGCCTGGAGCGTGGACAGTCGATGCTCAAACTGCTGGCTGCCGTGGCGCCACTCATGGGTTTGCTCGGGACCGTGGTTGGCATGATTGCCACTTTCCAGGCGATAACGCTGTTTGGTACGGGCGATCCCAAGCTCATGGCGGGTGGTATCTCACAGGCACTGGTGACGACTGTATTGGGACTGGTGGCGGCGATTCCGCTGCTGTTTGCCCATTCCGTCGTTGCTGCCCGCAGCCGCGGGCTGGTGCAGGTGCTGGATGAGCAGGCCGCAGGGCTGCTCGCCAGTCGCCTTGAGCAGGATCAGCGATTGGGCCAATCCAATGGTTGACTGGTTATCCATGAGCGCCGGCTTTGACCCGTTTACCGCGGTCGAGAACCTGGTCGCGACTGGCGGCAATATCCTGTGGGGCATCATGCTGGTGTCGCTGCTCCTGTGGACTTTGATTCTGGAGCGCTACTGGTTTTACCGGCGTATTTATCCCAAGCGTATTGACAGCTGGGTGGCCGGCTGGGAGGCACGCCGGGAACGCAGCTCCTGGTTCGCCCATCGCATACGCGAGGCGCTGATATCCCAGGCCAGTACCCAGCTGGGACGTAGCCTGCCGGTTATCCAGACCCTGATCGCCATCTGTCCCCTGATGGGTTTGCTCGGCACCGTGACCGGCATGATCGGAGTATTTGATGTGATGGCACTCAAGGGAACCTCCGATGCGCGTGCCATGGCCTCGGGCGTCTTCCAGGCCACTGTGCCGACCATGGCAGGCATGGTAGTGGCCCTTTCCGGCCTGTATTTCGACACCCAGATGCGCCAGCACGTGCGCCACGAAACCGAGCGCCTGGCCGATGCCCTGCGCTTTCAATAAGGGCACGCGAGCATGAAACATAGGCGCCATAGCAGAGTCTCAGAAGAAGAGAACGAAATTAATCTCACACCCATGCTGGATGTGGTTTTCATCATGCTGATCTTTTTTATTGTGACGACATCATTTGTGAAAGAGGCTGGGGTCGAGGTCAACCAACCGTCCGCCCAGACCACCGAACGCCAGGACAAGAACAACATTCTGATCGCTATCACCCCTGAAGGGGAGGTGTGGCTGGACAGGCAGCCGATCGACATACGTGCTATCCGCGCCAACGTAGAACGCCTGCGTGCGGCCAGCCCCGATAGCGCGGTGGTTATCCAGGCCGACGAGCTGGCGCGTACCGGCATTCTGGTTAAGGTGATGGATCAGGTTCGCATGGCCGGTGTGGAGAACCTCGCGATTGCAGCGCAGCCCGAGTGATGACCGCCGGTATATTGACGACTAACAGCCCCGTCGAGGGCATGACGGGAGTCGGCGGCCGCTTCGGTTTGCCCTTGGCCGGCGCCTTCCTGATCACCCTGTTTCTGTTCCAGGTCATGCAAATTCTGATTGCGCCACCGGATGAAATCCCGCGCCCGCCGCCCAGTGTTAATCGCGTGGAGATTATCGAGATTCAACCCGTCGAGGAGGACAGCACTTCCCAGGAGGCCAGCTCGGCTGCGCCGCCTTCGGCTCCGCCACCGCCCTCACTACCGAGCCTGTCGAACCTGAGCATTCCGGTGCAGCAGGCGCCCAGTGTGAACGTGTCCATGCCGCAGCCCGAGATCTCGGCAGATATTGGCACTGGCCAGAGTTTCGGCAAGGCCTTTGGCGGTTTCGGTACTGCGGGCAGCGGGAGTGGCAAAGACGACTTCGGCAGTGGCAAGGGTTTCAAGGGCAAGCCGCTTGTTCCCCTGTCAACGGCGCGCCCCCAGATTCCTGAATCGGCCTACCGCAAGGGTATCGAAGGCTGGGTGGAAGTGGTCTATACCGTGACCGGCGAGGGCCGCGTGGTGGATATCAAGATACTCGACGCCGAGCCCAAGGGCGTGTTTGAAGCGGCCGCGGTGGAAAGTATCGCCGAATGGCTCTATCCGCGGCATTACGTAAACGGCAAACCGGTTGCGCGACAGGTTAAACAGAAAGTTGAATTTAAACTTAGCGACTTCCAGTACAACTGGAATTGACCCGATGACCACGGCCCCGGGAACAGCGCGTACTTATCGATCACGGACAATGGTCGTGATTCAGAGCCGGGTTTCAAGCGGCTGGCTCATCTCATTGAGCCTGCTGGCAGGGCTGATCAGTCAGGCGGCACTTGCAGAGCAATACCGCAGTGAAGTGAAGGAAATACCTGGTTATACGCCGCCCACCCAACAGCAGGAAGTGCCGCCCGAGGAGCGACTAAAGAAGCTGGGTGACAACCCCTACGCCAAGGCCCTGACCCTGCAGGAGATGGCGAGTAACGCCGCACAGAACAAGGATTACAAGGCCGCGATCAAGCACCTTGAGGCGGCCATAGACACAAACGCGCTGGCGGGCGTGGCGCAGGCGGATATGCGGCGTGATCTGGCAACCCTGTATGTGGCAGGTGGGCAGCCGGCCAAGGCCATTGGCATGTTGCAGGAAGCCTTGCGTGGTGATGGTGACAGGGACCCGGAATTGCACTATGCGCTGGCAGCCGCCTACGTCGGCGTCAAGAAATACAGCGAGGCCGTGTCGCCGCTTGAAAAGGCGATGTCGCTGACCAGGGCGCCCAAGGCCGCCTGGTATGACCTGATGTTCGCCATTCGGCACCGACTTGGGCAACTCGATGCCGCGGCGGCCGTGTTGCAGGAAAAACTGGATAAATTCGGTGCCGACAAGCAGGCCTGGATGCAGCTCACTGCGGTCCATGTGCAGAACAAGAAATATGACCAGGCCGCTGCAACGATGGCGGTGGCCTACCGGCAGGGCTATCTGACCGATCCGGATGAACTGCGCCAGCTGGCTGGCCTGTATACCAAGGGCGGCGCACCCTATGAGGCAGCGGCCCTGATGCAGCAGTGGATATCTGACAAGAAGCTGGCCGGGGATGCGGCTGACTGGGAGCACCTGGCGGGTTTATGGCTGGCGGCCAAGGAACGCGAAAAGGCGCTGGCGGCCATGGCGCAGGCTGCCCGGAAAACGGGCAAGCCCAACCAGTACCTGGAAATAGCCCAGCTCAACATGGAACTGGAAAACTGGCCGCAGGCCGCCAATGCGATCCAGGAGGCCTTCAAGCATGGCCTGCCCAAGAACCGGGCCGGCGACGCCTATGTCGCGATGGGTATCTCGCAGTTCCAGATGGGTCAGAATGATGCCGCGATGGGCAGTTTTACCGCTGCCGCCAGTCACCCCAAGGTCAGCAAGCTGGCTCGCCAATGGCTGGACTTTATTCGTGCCGGGGTGCGGCCCAGCCAGGTCGCCTTGCACAAGAACACGGCCGACGATGGACTGGTGCCGGAGGGTGAGGGCTATACCGGTACGGCTGCGACGGCAGTTGCAATAGCTGACCTGCCACAACGCAGTGCCAGCAAGGGGTATGGCGCGGATAGCGGCGAGGGGTATCCGACAGGCGACCAGTACATCCCCATGGGCGGTATTCGAGCCGGTTCCGCGGATGGCCGGATACCGGCCTGGACGGGTGGCCTGCACCCGGGCAATACCACTGGCAATGCCCGCATCGATCCCTATCCCGACGACAAGCCGCTGTATGTGGTTACGGCCAGCAATATGTCGGAACATGCGGCGCACTTGAGTCTGGGCCACCAGCGCCTGCTGAAGCAGTACGAGGGCTACAAGATGCCCGTGTATCCCAGTCGACGCAGTGCCGCTTATCCCGAGGCGATCTACAAGGCCACGCTGGAAAACCAGAAAACCGCCCGTCTGATTGATCCGGATGTGCTGGAAGGCGCCCGGCTCGGCTTTCCGTTCCGTCGCCCTAAGACCGGCAACGAGGTTATCTGGAACCACCGCACCCGTTATCGGGGCAATTCCCTCACCATGCGCAGTGCCCAGGCGCTGGTGCTGGCGGATGGCACTCATAACATCAGCAAGGGCATTGCCGACATCCTGTTCGTCTATGGCAATCTAAATAATCCCGGTGAAATCGGGGAAGGGCACTTGCTGTTGTATTACCTGTGGCGAGTGCTTGGGCCGTCACAGATGGCCGGGTTGACTGCACTGGCGCATGAAACCACCGATCTCAAGCGAGGGCGGCAGGTCTGGGCTGCGCCACCGAATATTGCACGCCTGTTCAGGTTGCCAGCCAATATCGGCTACGACTACCCGAGCGGCGGCACCGGCGGGCTGCAATTTATCGACCAGATCAACATGTACAACGGTGGCTTTGACAAATACACCTGGCGGCTGCATGGCCGCAAGCCGATGCTGGTGCCTTATAACGCTTTCCGGGGCTACTCGGATAAGCTGAAATACAGCGATCTGCTAGGAAAAAAGCATTATAATCAAGAATATACGCGTTACGAGATGCACCGGGTATGGGTCGTGGAGGCAGAAACGAGGCCGGGCGAATCGCATAAGTTCAGCCGTCGTGTGTTCTATGTGGACGAGGACGCCTACGGCATTCTGATGGTCGACTGCTATGACCAGGACGGGGAGCTGTGGCGCTTCCAGGAGGGCCATGGCATTTCACATTACAACGTACCGATGACCACAACCTCGCCGGACCTGATCTATGATCTGCGCGATGGGCGTTACCTGGCAACGGTGCTGACTAACGAAGAAGATCTGGTCGAGTTCAATAACGACAAGTACAACGCGCGTTACTTTAATCCTGCCCAGGTAAAGACGCTTCTGCGCTAGCGCCCGGTCTTCTTTACGGAGGATCAGGCTGGATAGGGTAAAATGTGCCGCCTGTCCCCAATGAAGCATATGCATGTCCGATCAAAACGGCGACGATCATCCGCGCGGCAAAGAAATCAGCAAGCTCAAGACCCGTCCCATGGATCGCAACATGACCATGGCCAAGATGGGCGTGGTGGCCGGTTCCCAGGTCATCGGCCACGAGCTGTTTAACCTGTTCCGCAGTGATCAGGGGCGCGCTCAAAGCAACAGTCGTTTCTATGCCAGGCAGGCCCAGTACATGGCTGATGAACTGGGCAAACTGAAAGGCAGCGTGATGAAGGTTGGACAGATGCTGTCGCTTTACGGCCAGTATTTCATGCCGCCGGAAGCCGTCAGCGTCCTGGCCAGTCTGCAGGACGATACCCCGCCGGTGTCCTGGTCGGCGGTCAAACCCGTGATAGAAGAAGCCCTCGGCCCGCGTCGCATGTCGGAACTGGAGATCAATCCGGTTTCACTGGCATCCGCTTCCCTGGGACAGGTGCACCGGGCACGTCGCAAGAGCGATGGCCGTGAGCTGGTGCTCAAGGTGCAGTACCCGGGCGTGGCCAGCGCGATCGACAGTGATGTGCGTACCCTGACGCGGATTGTCAGTATGTCCAAGCTCATGCCCAAGGGCATCAGCCTGGAACCCATCATGGAAGAAGTGCGCGAGATGCTGCATCAGGAGGTCGATTACAGTCGTGAACTGCGCATGACGCAGACCTTTTACGAACGGCTCAAGGATGACCCGCGGTATGTCGTACCCGAGGTCATCGCCGATTACTGTGCCGATTCGGTGCTGTGCCTGAGTTATGAAGAAGCCTTTCATGTGAAGTCACCTGAGGTGCAGTCACTGCCACAGGCACGCCGAAATCGCATTGCCCAAAATGCGCTGGACCTCTTCTTCAAGGAGTTTTTTGAATGGGGCCTGGTGCAGACAGACCCGCACTTTGGCAATTACAAGGTGCGTATCGATCCCAATGGCAAGCATGACCAGATGTTGCTGATGGATTTTGGCGCGACGCGTGAATTTTCACGCCCGTTTCTGGATCATTATTACGATATTGTGGCGGGCGCCTTTCACGACGATGAGAACCAGACACTGGCAGGCGCGGAAGGCATTGGCCTGATGCGTACGCATTTCTCCGATCAGGTGCGGAGTGCTTTTATCAATGTCTGTCGCCTGATTATCGAGCCGTTTGTTGATCCCGAGCAGCATCCGGACCGCATTCCGGCTCAATGGCTGACCCAGCAGGGAGAATACCGCTGGGGTGATACCGATCTGCCAAAGCGGGTGTCAGCAGCAGTAGCCAAGGCCGCCCTGTCACGATACTTTCGTATTCCACCGCGCGAGATCGTATTCCTGCATCGTCGACTGGTCGGCGTGTTTGTCCTGATCGCGGTTCTGGGCGGTGAGTTAAAATCACATGCCATGCTGGCTCGACATGTCGAGTCCGGTGTGGCAGATCACCTCGAGTAACTGAATTATCACTAACAAGGGAGAGAGACGTGAAAGCACAGCATCGTTCGCCATATAGCAAGGGTTCGGATTCCGTTGTCAAAATGTTTACCGACAAGAATTACTTCCAGAGGAAGTACGAGCTGCAGGGCGCAAAAAATATCCAGTTGCTGGATCACAAGCAGGATGGCGATGACTTTACCGTTCAGTACGAGCGCCAGGTGCCTGCCGACGTAAAAGTACCCGGTTTTGCCAAGAAGTTCGTGCCTGAGCTGATGACTGTGACCCAGCGCGATACATGGAATGTGGCCAGCAAGACGGGTCATCTGGATATTGAACTCAAGGGTATCCCGGGTTCGATGAGCTGCGAGATGCGCCTGGAAGATACCGCCAGTGGCTGCGATCTGGTCATGGACTGGTCGATTACCTGCAATGTGCCACTGGTTGGCGGCAAGCTGGAAAAGGTCCTGTGGGAAGACCTGCATGGCAAGATGGCATCAGACGTTGAAGTTGGCGAACAGATTCTGGTCGACTACTAGGAAGTAAGCCGGCCATGTCAGAGTCCAAGCCCCCGCAGGACCAAAACCAGGAACAGGAGCAGATGACGCTCTGGCAGACCATCAAGAGCGTCAATGCTTCCTTCTTTGGAGTACAGAGCAGGGCCAACCGCGAACGCGACTTCACCAGGGGCAAAGCGCATCACTTCATTATTGTCGGGGTGATCATGACCGTGGTGTTTGTTGGTGCAGTAATCGTGGCGGTCAAACTGGTGCTCAGGAACGCCGGGCTCTGAGCCGCCTGAGGCTATTCCGTTTCTTTCTTCAGTTGATAGATCAGGTCCAGTGCTTCGCGTGGGCTGAGGCTGTCAGGGTTGATGGTCTTGAGCACTTTTTCCAGCCGCGATTCGGCAGGTGGTGCATTGAACAGTCCGATCTGCTGGGGCTGTGTATTGCCAGACTGGGCTGGCAGGGGGCGCTGTTCCAGTTCCTGCAGGTAGGCGGCCGCACGTTGCAGCACCTCGCGCGGCACCCCGGCCAGGGCAGCCACCTGTAGTCCAAAGCTGCGATTGGCTGGTCCCTGCTTGACCTCATGCAGGAAAACCAGCTGCGGGCCGTCGGCCGAATCATATTCGGTGGCATCTAGATGCACGTTGTCCACGCCGGGCAGGCGTTCAGCGGTGGCCGTGAGTTCAAAGTAGTGGGTGGCGAACAGGGTAAACGCGCCGGTCTGTTCGGCCAGGTGATCGGCTACCGCATGCGCGAGCGACAGGCCGTCGTAGGTGCTGGTGCCGCGGCCTATTTCATCCATCAGCACCAGGCTGTTGGCGGTGGCGTGGTGCAGGATATGGGCGGTTTCGCTCATCTCCACCATGAACGTTGAGCGCCCACCTGCCAGATCATCCGCAGCGCCAATGCGCGTAAAGATGCGGTCGATGGGGCCGAACCTGGCGGCACTGGCCGGCACGAAGCAGCCGATATGCGCCATCAACACAATCAGAGCGGCCTGGCGCATGTAGGTCGATTTACCGCCCATGTTGGGGCCGGTGATGATCAGCATGCGGCGCGTATCATCCAGCTTCAGGTCGTTGGGGATGAAGGGCTTTTCGCTGCTGTGTTCGACGACCGGGTGGCGGCCGGCGCGGATGTCGAGGCAGGGTTCGTCGGTCAGTTCCGGCTGGCAATAATTCTGATCCGCTGCCCGTTCAGCGAAGCAACTCAAAACATCCAGCTCCGCCAGCGCTGTCGCACATTGCTGCAGGGGTGCGAGGACATCAGCAAGCTTGTCGAGCAATTCTTCATAGAGCTGCTTTTCACGTGCTAGTGCACGTTCTCGAGCACTGAGTACCTGGTCTTCAAACTGTTTCAGTTCAGGCGTGATGTAGCGTTCCGCTCCCTTGAGGGTCTGGCGGCGACTGTAGTCATCGGGCGCCTTGTGGGCATGCACCTTGCTCAGTTCGATGTAATAGCCGTGGACACGGTTGTAACCGAGCTTGAGGGCATCCACGCCCACGCGCTTGCGTTCGCGTTGCTCCAGTTCGAGCAGAAAGCCGTCGGCGTTACTGCTGATTTCACGCAGATGCTTCAGGTCGGCATCGTAATCGCTGTGGATGACCCCTCCATCGCGAAGGAACACGGGTGGCTGTTCAACCAGGGCCTGCGCGAGCAGCTTCTGTACCTGGTTATGGTCTCCAATCAGATCAGACAGATCGGCCAGCAAGGGGCTGTCCAGCGTTGCCAGCAGTTGTTGCAGGCCGGGCAGTTGAGCCAGGCTGCGTCCCAGACCGCTGAGATCGCGTGGACGCGCCGAGCGCAGGGCAATGCGGGCCAGAATGCGCTCGATATCGGCAATCGAACCCAGCAAGCCTTGGATGTCTTCGTGACGCCGCGATTGCATGAGCGTGTCGACTGCCTGGTAGCGTCGCCTCAGCAGCAGGTGATCGCGCAGGGGGCGCTGTACCCAGCGCCGCAGGGCGCGGCTGCCCATGCTGGTGGCACAATAATCCAGTACTTCGACCAGCGTATGTTCACTACCCCCCGACAGGTTGATGCTGAGTTCGAGATTACGCCGCGTGGCGGGGTCGAGTTGCAGGGCCTCGTCATGATTCTCTGTGGTCATGCCACGCAAATGCGGCAAAGCCTGTTTCTGGGTCTCCTGCACGTATTGCAGCAGCGCGCCGGCCGCAGCAATGGCGGCGGGTTTGTTCTCGCAACCAAAGGGTTGCAGGTCATGGGTGCCAAATTGTTCCAGCAGGATGCGGCGGGCACTGGTCGCATCAAAATGCCAGGGGGGACGCTCGCGCGTCCCGTCCCGAATGATCAGGTCACTGTTCTCTGGAATCAGACTCTCGGCAGGTTGCAGGCGTGCAAGCTCGGCCTCCAGGTCGGCGCCATCGTCCAGTTCACAGACGCTGAAACGTCCCGCAGCCAGATCCAGCGCCGCCAGTCCATAGCGGCCATTGATAACGCAGGCTGCCGCCAGCAGGTTGTCACGGCTCTGATCCAGCAAGGCCTCGTCCGTGACGGTTCCCGGGGTCACGATGCGTACGATTTCACGCTTGACCGGCCCCTTGCTGGTCGCGGGGTCCCCGGTCTGTTCACAGATCGCGACGGATTCGCCATGGCGAATCAGCCTGGCAAGGTACTGTTCAGCCGCATGATAGGGAACACCGGCCATGGGGATCGGCGCCCCGGCCGATGAGCCGCGCTGGGTAAGGGTGATGTCGAGCAACCGGGCAGCGCGCTTGGCGTCGTCATAGAACAGTTCGTAAAAGTCGCCCATACGGTAAAACAGCAGGATGTCTGGCTGCTCGGCCTTGAGCGCCAGATACTGCTGCATCATGGGCGTGTGCTGGCTGCTGTCTTTGGTCTTGCTTTGTTTGGTTTGCTTGGAAGCGGCCATTAAATCGGTTGCCAGGCGCTGAGAGTAGGCGAGCTATGCTAGATTTTGCCTATGCCAACCGCAAGCACAATCGAACTTCAGGAACTGGACAGCCTTTCAGTCAAGCTGGGGCAACGGCTGGTCGAGGAACGTCTGAAGCTTGTCACCGCAGAATCCTGTACCGGTGGCTGGGTTGCCAAGCTCATTACGGATGTGGCGGGGAGTTCCGCCTGGTTCGAGCGCGGTTTCGTGACCTATTCCAATGAGTCCAAGCAGGAACTGCTGGATGTGCCCGCCAACCTGCTGGAGGCACACGGCGCAGTCAGTGCCGAGGTCGTGGTGGCCATGACTCAGGGGGCATTGGAGCAAAGCCGGGCCGACTGGGCGCTGGCTATCAGCGGGATCGCGGGACCAGACGGCGGTACCGACGACAAGCCGGTTGGTCTGGTCTGGTTTGCGTGGCAGCAGTCAGGGGCAGAGGCTGGCGTGGAATCGCGCATATTCAAGGGGGACCGCGACGCGGTGCGCCGTGCAGCTTGCAAGTTTGCCATTGAAGGATTGCTCGTTCGCCTTTGAGCGAATGCGGGTTGCCCGAACCTGTTGATAGTTGGGCAGTTTCCAGACTGGCTGAGGTGGAAGCCTGAAAAGCACTAAAAACTGTGACGCGGGTTACACAAAATGGCCGCCGTGTATGGAATAATCCGGGCTTCGTATTAATTATTTCGTAACGGTATATCAGCAATGGATGAAGACAAGAAAAAGGCCCTCGCGGCAGCCCTTACTCAGATTGAACGCCAGTACGGCAAGGGTTCGGTTATGCGCATGGGCGACGCCAATGCGATGCCCGATGTCGAGGCTATTTCCACGGGTTCCCTGGGACTCGATGTGGCGCTGGGTATAGGCGGCCTGCCCAAAGGACGTGTTGTCGAAATCTACGGGCCGGAGTCATCGGGTAAAACGACCCTGACTCTACAGGTCATCGCGGAGTCCCAGAAGAGCGGCGGCACCTGCGCCTTTGTGGATGCCGAGCATGCCCTGGACCCGGTTTATGCAGAGGCGCTTGGGGTGCAGATGGAAGACCTGCTCGTGTCTCAGCCGGATACCGGCGAGCAGGCGCTGGAAATAGCCGACATGCTGGTGCGCTCCGGGGCCATTGATGTTGTCGTCGTCGACTCGGTGGCAGCGCTGACCCCCAAGGCTGAAATCGAGGGTGAGATGGGCGCCTCACACGTGGGCCTGCAGGCCCGGCTCATGTCCCAGGCCCTGCGCAAGCTCACTGCCAACATCAAGCGTTCCAATACGCTGGTGATTTTCATCAACCAGATTCGCATGAAAATCGGTGTCATGTTCGGTAGTCCCGAAACCACCACCGGGGGTAATGCGCTCAAGTTCTACAGTTCCGTACGCCTGGATATTCGGCGCATCGGCGCACTCAAGCGTGGCGATGAGGTGATCGGTAATGAAACCCGCGTCAAGGTGGTCAAGAACAAGGTAGCGCCACCGTTCCGCAAGGCCGAGTTTGAGATTCTCTACGGTGAGGGCATCTCCTACGAGGCCGAGTTGATTGACCTGGGCGTGGAGAATGGCCTGATCGAGAAGTCGGGCGCCTGGTACAGCTATGGTGAAGAGCGTATCGGACAGGGTAAGGACAATGCACGGACCTGGCTGAAGGAGCATCCCGAGGCAATAGCTGAACTGGATGCGGCGTTGCGCGCCAAGCTGCTGCCCAAGAAGGAAAAAGTCGCCAAGGCTGATACCGAGGCGGATGCAGTCGAAGCCTGAAACCAAGACCCGGCCCGAAGCCGACCTGCAAACGGTTCGCGAAAAGGCCGTTGAGTTGCTGGCCAGGCGCGAACATACGCGCCTGGAACTGACAAGAAAGCTGCGTCAGCGCGAGTTGCCGTCCCACCTCATTGAAACGGCGTTGGATGAACTCGCCAGCGAGAACCTGCTGTCCGAGGCGCGTTATGCCGAGGCACTGGTTGCCAGCCGCATCGATCGCGGCTTTGGACCGCTGCGTATCCTGTCAGAGGCGCAGGATGCCGGCGCCGATGAAGGCCGTATTCGGCTGGCCATGGAAGCGGCGCAAGCCGACTGGCTGGAGCTCGCAAGAGAGGCGCAACGCAAGCGCTTTGGTCGCCCGCCCAAGGACTTCAACGAGCGCGTCAAGCAATCGCGTTTCCTTGCCAGTCGAGGCTTCAGCGCCGAAACCGTACGCAGTCTGCTGGGGGATATGTACGACTAGCAGGCTTATTGACCGGTTTATGTAGGCGGAAAGCCCCTGTTTTCGGTAACATAGCGCTCTTTTGTCCGATCCTGAGCCTGCTTTTAGTCTTAATCCCGGCCATCCGTTAAGAGCTACTCCCTATCCATGATCAGCAGCAACGAACTCCGTGCCAGGTTTCTGGCCTTCTTCGAGCGCCACGGCCATAGCCCCGTCGCGTCGAGTTCGCTGGTGCCCGGCAATGACCCCACCCTGTTGTTTACCAACGCTGGCATGGTGCCGTTCAAGGACGTCTTTCTTGGCCGTGAACAACGTGATTACACACGCGCGACCAGCTCACAGCGCTGCGTGCGCGCAGGCGGCAAGCATAACGATCTGGAGAACGTGGGGTATACCGCGCGGCATCACACTTTTTTCGAGATGCTGGGCAATTTCAGTTTTGGCGACTACTTCAAGCGTGAAGCCATCCAGTACGCATGGGAATTCCTGACAGAAGACCTGGGGCTGCCTGCCGAAAAACTCTGGGTTACGGTCTTCGAGGAAGACGACGAGGCCGCCGATATCTGGCTGAAGGAAATCGGCGTCAGTGACGAGCGTTTTTCGCGTATTGGTGCCAAGGATAACTTCTGGCAGATGGGTGATACCGGTCCCTGCGGACCCTGCAGCGAAATCTTCTACGACCACGGGGAACATATTGCCGGCGGCCCACCCGGAACCCCCGAGGAAGACGGTGACCGCTATGTGGAGATCTGGAACCTGGTCTTCATGCAGTATGACCGTGAGGCCGACGGCACGCTGAACCCTCTGCCCAAGCCTTCTGTTGATACCGGCATGGGCCTGGAGCGTGTTGCCGCAGTCATGCAGGGCGTCAACAACAACTACGACATTGACCTCTTCCAGGGCCTGATCAAGGCGGCCGCCAAGGTAACTGGCGCCAAGGACCTCTCAGCCAGTTCCCTGAAGGTCATTGCCGATCATATTCGCGCCTGTGCATTCCTGATCAGCGACGGCGTGCTGCCGAGCAATGAGGGACGCGGTTATGTGCTGCGCCGCATCCTGCGTCGTGCGATCCGTCATGGCTATCAATTGGGCCAGGAACAGCCTTTCTTCCATCTGCTGGTTGCGCCGCTCGTGGTCGAGATGGGCGAAGCCTACCCTGAGCTGGTTGAATCACAGGCCCATGTGGAGCGGGTGATTTCGCAGGAGGAGGCCCGCTTTGCCGAGACCCTGGATCAGGGCATGCGCCTGCTTGAGGCAGAGATCGCCAACGTGGCCGACAAGACGCTACCGGGTGATGTGGTGTTCAAACTGTATGACACCTACGGCTTTCCGGTAGACCTGACTGCAGATGTGGCGCGCGAAAGACAGCTGGATATCGACTTTGCCGGCTTTGAGGCCTGCATGGCCCAACAACGTGAACGGGCTCGCGGGGCCAGCCAGTTCAAGGTCGACTATGGGCAGGATGCACAGATTGATACGCAAACCGAATTCACCGGTTATGAGCAACTGGGGCACCAGGCCCAGGTGGTGGCCTTGTTACGTGATGGCGCCTCGGTTGATGCATTGCATGCCGGTGAGCGTGGCGTGGTGATTCTCGATGCTACGCCGTTTTATGCCGAATCCGGCGGTCAGGTGGGCGATACCGGTGAACTGCTCGGCGAAGGCGTTCGCTTTGTAGTGGAAGACACCCAGAAGCAGGCTGCTGCGCATGCCCATATTGGCATGCTGGAGAGCGGCACGCTCAAGGCGGGAGAGCCGGTGGCCGCGCGCGTCGATGAAACACGTCGCGCCGACATCATCCGCAATCATTCCGCCACGCATTTGCTGCATGCGGTATTGCGTGAAGTGCTGGGCACGCACGTCAGCCAGAAGGGGTCGCTGGTCGCGCCAGAGCGCCTGCGGTTTGACTTTGCACACTATGAAGCACTGACCGGTGAGCAAGTGCAGGCGATCGAAGACCGTGTCAACGAGCGGGTACTGGCCAATGTGGCCGCCGAGGCCAGGGTAACGACCTATGACGACGCCATTGCGGCAGGTGCCATGGCGCTGTTCGGCGAGAAATATGGCGATGAAGTGCGGATGCTGCGATTCGGTGAGTTTTCCACTGAGCTTTGTGGTGGCACACATGTACAGCGGACCGGCGATATAGGCCTGTTCAAGGTCGTGAGTGAAGGCGGTATCGCTGCCGGCGTGCGCCGCATAGAGGCCGTGACCGGTGCCGGGGCGCTGGCTTGGGTCCGTGACAATGAGGCGCGCCTGCAGGCGGTTGCTGATACCGTCAAAGCGGCTCGTGATGAGGTCGTGATCAAGGTGGAGCAGTTGGCTGACCGAGCGCGCCGCCTTGAGAAGGATCTCAGCCAGGCGCAGAGCAAGTTGGCCAGCAATCGTGGGGGAGACCTGGCCGCCCAGGCGCAGGCCATCGGTGACACCAAGTTGTTGGCTGCTCGCGTCGATGGCATGGATGCCAAGGCCCTGCGGGAAACCATGGACCAACTCAAGAACAAGCTGGGCAGTGCCGTGATCGTGCTGGGCGCCGCCAACGATGGAAAGGTCGCACTGGTCGCCGGGGTTACAAAGGACCAAACGGGCAAGGTAAAGGCCGGCGAGCTGATCGCACATGTGGCGCAACAGGTCGGTGGCAAGGGGGGTGGGCGGCCAGACATGGCGCAGGCCGGTGGTCAGCAACCCGAAAACCTGGATGCCGCATTGGCCAGTGTTCTGCCCTGGGTGCAGAACGCACTGTCGGCCTGATTTTTCATTTCCTCTTAATTTTGTGACTGATTAAACATGGCACTATACGTTCAGAAATTTGGCGGCACCTCGGTCGGTAGTACCGAGCGCATACAAGCGGTTGCAGCCAAGGTGAAGACTTACCGCGACCAGGGTCACGACGTGGTGGTAGTCGTGTCCGCCATGTCCGGCGAGACCAATCGCCTGATCGGCCTGGCACGCGAGATCAGTCAGCGCCCAACGCCGCGTGAGTACGATGTGCTGGTCTCAACCGGGGAGCAGGTCACAATTGCGCTGCTCAGCATGGCGTTTGCAGAGCTTGGCCAACCCGCGCGCTCCTACACTGGTGGGCAAGTGCGCATTCTGACTGATAGCGCGCATAGCAAGGCGCGTATCGAACATATCGATACTGACAATATTCGTGCCGACCTGGCTGCCGGCAATGTCGTGGTGGTGGCCGGTTTCCAGGGTGTGGACGCAAAAGGCAACATTACCACCCTGGGTCGTGGTGGATCAGACACGACGGCGGTGGCGCTGGCAGCGGCACTCAAGGCCGACGAGGCGCAGATTTTTACCGATGTCGATGGCGTCTATACGACTGACCCGCGAGTCGAGCCAGATGCCCGCCGCCTGGCGCACATTACCTTTGAAGAAATGTTGGAAATGGCCAGCCTTGGATCAAAGGTGTTGCAGATTCGCTCGGTCGAATTCGCCGGCAAATACAACGTACCGCTGCGTGTGCTGTCTTCGTTCAAGGACGGCCCCGGCACTTTGATTACAGTTGAGGACACTGAAATGGAACAACCCCTGATCTCGGGCATCGCCTTTACTCAGGATGAGGCGCAATTGACGGTGCAGGGCGTACCTGATCGTCCTGGTATCGCGCATGCGATCCTGGGTCCGATAGGCGCTGCCAATATCGAAGTGGACATGATCGTGCAGAACGTGGGGTCTGATGACACGACCGATTTTACCTTTACGGTGCATCGCAATGACTACGATCGTGCGATGGAAATCCTGCAGGCGGTCTGCAACGGACTGGGAGCCCGCACGCTGTCCGGTTCGACCTCGATTTGCAAAATTTCCATGGTCGGAGTGGGTATGCGTTCGCATGCCGGTATTGCTTCGCGGATGTTTGAAGTGCTTGCCAAAGAGGGTATTAACATCCGCATGATTTCGACTTCAGAAATCAAGATTTCAGTGGTGGTTGAGGACAAATACCTCGAACTTGCCGTGCGCGCCTTGCATAGTGCCTTCGATTTAGGCAAAACTGGTGAAGCTGAATAAGGTTTAAGAGCGGCTATTGCCCAAAAAGGCGCCTTAATACAAGGATGAACGGTTTGCTTGCAAACCGGGTTGTCGGCAGGGAAATGAGGGGGATAGAAGAATGCTAATACTAACTCGCCGCGTAGGCGAATCCGTAATGATCGGTGATGAAGTCACCGTGACCGTGTTGGGCGTCAAGGGTAATCAGGTGCGGTTGGGGGTTAACGCACCCAAGAGTGTGTCTGTCCACCGTGAAGAGATCTATCGTCGTATTTCCGACGAGAACACAGACGAAGCGGACAACGGGGCAGGCGATCCGAACACCCAAGAACACGGCTAATTGACGCAGCGCACTTTACCTGTAAGTCCTCAATCGCTATCCTAGCGCGCCTCGTGAAAAAGCACGCTAGGGATCACGTGTAATAAGCGGGTAGTGAAGCGTCGCAATTTATGACGCACACAAACCGTATTGAACGTGTTTGAGCCTCGCCCCATAAAGACGATGGCCCCAAGGGGGCAGTCTCATGGAGCAGACGAGTAAGGCGCGGAGGGAGCGCAACGTGCAGTAGGCAGCACGCTAATTAATGTCGACACACAACGAGTTTCGGAGAGGTGGCCGAGTGGCTGAAGGCGCTCCCCTGCTAAGGGAGTATGGGGTTTATAGCCTCATCGAGGGTTCGAATCCCTCCCTCTCCGCCAAGTACAAACAAGGGGCCGCAGGCCCCTTTTTTGTGCTTGATGGATTGGGGCTTGAACCCGAGAAGAGGGTTTGACCAATTCCGCCATGGATGGCGGAATTAACCACGGCTTGCCGTGGGCCCGCAGGGCGAGGGGCAGGATAGTCCCGAGTAATCCCTCCCTCTCCGCCAGATACAAGAAAGGGCCTACAGGCCCTTTTTTGATGCTAGGCGGCTTTACTGAGCGCCATAGTGTCTATTGAAATCCCGACCGGCTCGGCTAACAGCGCTAATGCCTGATGATCAAGAATATCCACGCTCTTGGGCTTGGAGTTGATCCAGCCTGATTTCTGGAAGCGTCCCAGCACACGACTCACGGTTTCTGGTACCAGGCGCAGAAAGCTGGCGATGTCACGGCGGCTCATCAGGAGTGCGATGCGATTGTCCGTAGAAATACTTTGGCTCCGCTCACGCTCAAGCAAATGCAGCATGAAGGCAGCCAGGCGCTGTTCAGCGGTGAAGTCACCACACAGGGCCAAAGCCGTGAAGAGGTCTTTGCTCATCAGATTCAGCATGCGGGTCTGCATTTCAGGCAGGCTGGCAATGGCCTTGGTGAACTGACTGTAGGGCAAGCCACAGATCTGGCTGGGTGCCACGGCGCAGGCATTACTCGGGTAAGCCCCGGTGTAGATGGCATCCAAGCCCAGCAAGTCACCGGGTAGGTAGAAGCCGCGCACACGCTCATTGCCTTCTTCGTCTACCGTGTATGACTTCACGCAACCGCTCTTTACAGCGTAGATATGCTGGAACGTATCGCCGGCCCAATAGATATGCGACCCGGTGCCGTTTGTCGGCATATAGTGTCTGTTGAGGGGGCTATGTGGCGGGATTGAAGTATCGATGGCGTGTGCCATGCAGGCTTCACTAATGGCACAGTGCTCACAGCGAGTCAGCATGCAGTGCGTATTTTTGGATTTGTTTGCTTCGATGGTCATTTGGCTTGCCCCAATTGGTTCAGCATTGGGTGTAAGCATGAGCTAGCGCGTGCCAATCGAAAATCCGCAATTACCGCAGTCCCGTTGCGGGTACTACGTATGCCTGATTTTGCTTGAAAAGCGGTGTCGTGCTCAGGTTTCCAGCATTACCTGCACTAGTTCCGCCACGGATCGGACCTGCATCTTCTCCATGATTCGAGCGCGATGCAGCTCAACTGTACGCAGGCTGATGCCAAGCTCCATGGCAATAACCTTGTTCGCCTGGCCATTTACGATGCGCTGGGCAATCTCGGTTTCACGCGGGGTCAGTCCATCAAGACGTGCATCCCTGGCAGCACGTGCCTTGTTGTGACGCCGGATTTCGCTGTCTCTCTCCATGGCGTCGCTAACCCGCTGCAGCAGTTCCTCTTCCCTGAAAGGCTTCTGAAGAAAATCGAGTGCCCCTTCTCGCATCGCCTCCACGGCCATCGGGATATCACCATGACCTGTGATAAAAATAATCGGTATGAGCCATCCGCGCTGGCGAATTTCTTTCTGCAGTGCCAGGCCGCTCATGCCCGGCATGCGAATATCCAGAATCAGACAGCCTGGTTCGTCGGCATAATCATCCAGAAATGACTGGGCATTGGAGTAGCAAGCGGATTCAAGTCCGACCGATTTGAGCAATAGCTGCAGGCTGTCGCGTACGGCATCATCATCATCTACAACGTGAACCCGAGCGGCTGCGTCATTCATGCGGTTTTCTCTATCGGCAAACGTAGCATGAAGCAGGCTCCACCCTCGGGTTTATTGGTGGCTGTCAGGTCACCGCCGTGGGCGCGCATGATGGTCTTGCACAGGGCCAGACCCATTCCCATGCCGTTACACTTGGTCGTGAAAAACGGCTCGAATATCAGGTCAGCCTTATCCTCACTGATGCCGGGGCCACAGTCGCTGATGGAAATCATAATAGTGTCTTCATCGGCGCTGCTGCTGATGACAATTTCATTGCCGCTGGAGAATTCACTCATTGCGTCAATGGCATTGCGAACCAGGTTCAAAAGAACCTGCTGGAGTTGGATTCGGTCAGCGGCAACCATGGGTAATAATTTACCCAGTTCCAGGCGAAGACGGAAAGGGTGTTCCCGGAAATCGATTTCCAGCAAGGTGAGCAATTCGCGAATGATGGCGTTGCAGTCCTGCGCTTCGCGCGGCCCACCACTGCGGCGCAGGAAGCCCCGCAAACGTCGAATGATTTCGCCGGCACGTTCTGCCTGATCGGCTATTTTCTCCAATGTTTGCGCGTACTGGGCCGGGGTTGCACCGGGTTGTTCAAGCATCCGTTTGCTGGCACGCGCATAACTGGCTATGGCGGTCAGTGGCTGGTTCAATTCATGGGCGAGACCCGAAGCCATTTCTCCCATCGAACCCACACGCGCCACATGGGCCAGTGACTCCCGCAATTCGGCGGCTTCTTTTTCTACCAGCTTGCGCTCGCTGATATCGCGGATGATACCCACGAATATCTTGTGGTCGCCCTCCTGCACGTCCCCCACCGACAATTCAATGGGAAAGGTATGACCATCTTTGTGTAAACCCTTAACCTCGCGTCCAATGCCAATGATACGGGCCTGCCCGGTATCGACGTAATGCTTGATATAGCCGTCGTGCTCGCCCTTATAGGGCTGGGGCATCAGCATCTTGACGTTCTGACCTTTTACCTCATCAAAACGGTATCCGAAGATGCGTTCAGCGGCATGGTTGAAACGTTCAATGTGTCCGTTTGCGTCAATCTGGATGATGGCATCCACGGCTGCATCCAGCAGGGCATCGTAGCGTGCCTCGGCATCACGAATCTGGGCTTTTAGTTCTGTCGTCCTGGAACTCGTCAAGAGGCCTCCGGTGCTGGCGGTCCAGTAGTATTCTACTGCCGCCAGCCCCGGTAGCGCGATTAATTGACCTTGATCTCAACAGATTTGGGGGTGGTTACCTTGGTCTTGGGTAGATGCACACGAATGAGCCCATCCTTGCTGTCAGCGCCAATCCTGGCGACTTCGACATCTTCGGGCAGGCTGAAACTGCGTTGGAAGTGGCCGTAGAAACGTTCAACCCTATGGTGCTTTTCGTCCTCGTCCTTCTTCTCAGTATGGCGCTCGCCTTCCAGGGTTAGCACACCGTTGTTCACACTAACTTTGACATCCTCTTTGGCTACGCCTGGCAGTTCCGCCTCTATCAGGTACTCATTCTTGGATTCCTTGATATCCACGGCTGGCGCCCATTCAAAGCCACCGTCATCGGAGGGAAGAGTCATTGCTCCGCGCTGATGGCGGCGTAGTAGCTCCTCCATTTCCCGAAACGGATTCCATGTCGTCAGATTCATTTCACACCTCCTAACAGGTGAGTTACCGGGCGATCATGCCCGCCAATAACGATGGCAGTAGTGAGGTGATTTCGCTTTGATTTGGGTCAAGGCTGAAGGCGATCTGTTACCCACGTCCGACAGCAACTCAAGAGCAGCGTGATCAGGGGTTGTCCTGTTGGATATGCCAGATATTATCGGCATCCTTTTCGTATAGATTCCTTGAGCGTAAATGCTGCCAGCCGGTGGCCCAGAACTCGATCCGTGCGGGTTGCAGCAAAATGGCTTTCCAGGTTTCAGGTCGGGGGATCTTGTCGAAAGAATGGATATTCTGCAGCCATTCTCTCCTGTCCATGCGTTCGCTCTTGGCGGCATGGTCGCTGGCCTGATCGGAGGCCCAGGCAGCCAGCTGACTGTCTCGCGGGCGCTGATCCCACAAACGGTTACTGTCAGAATCCGTCATCACGTGGATAGGGCCTTCAATGGTGGCCTGTGCCTGCAATTCTGGCCAGAACAGGCAGATTGCGGCCTGGGGGTTATCCGTGAGTTGTCGACCCTTGCCACTTTCGATGTTGACGAAGAACACCAGGCCGTCGTCCTGAACGGTTGCAATGTAAACGGTACGCGCGGAGGGTCTCGCTTCCTGACTGGCCGTGGCAAGACAGGCACGACTGGCCTCGGGCAGATTTCGTTCCTTGGCTTCATGCAGAAGCATGCGTATTTGCGCCATGGCCTCTTTTAGGATGTCAGCTGGGAGGGCATCAGAAGTCGACATGGGCGTTACTTACTCCATCCTGCGGTGCTTGGTTACGGGAGCGCCCGTTGCCATTGCCGCACGCGCATCAGCTGCTTTCATCAGCGCTTCTGCTTCGGTCGCATCTTCGGGGGACAGCGCCACACCGGTAGTGGTCGGCAGGTAGAGTTTGTCCCCGAGAAGAGGGAAGGGTTCGTTGATGA
This sequence comes from Nevskiales bacterium, assembly GCA_041630955.1. Taxonomy (GTDB): domain Bacteria; phylum Pseudomonadota; class Gammaproteobacteria; order Nevskiales; family CAJXLF01; genus JBFKKS01. The sequence goes on along the minus strand of JBFKKS010000015.1, from coordinate 53 downwards.
AAGTGAGCAGTCCCTCACTCACTGCTTCGGCTTCTTCTCGGTTGCCAATCGAG
>JBFKKS010000014.1:0-22642 GCA_041630955.1 Nevskiales bacterium | reverse complement strand
GGCCAAGCTGACACTGGCACCGGTGGCCTATGGCCACTTCTTTGTTGAACATAACAAGGGTCATCACAAGAACGTGGCCACGCCGGATGACCCGGCCAGCTCCAAGATGGGCGAGACCTTCTGGGCCTTTCTGCCTCGCACCATGGTTGGCAGCCTGCGCTCGGCCTGGAGCATCGAAAAAAGCCGCCTGGAACGCAAGGGTGAATCAGTCTGGACACTGCACAACGAAAACCTGCAGGCCTGGGGTATGACTTTAGTATTGTTTGGCGGTTTGGCATTGTGGCTGGGCGTGGCGGTGCTGCCGTTTCTGTTTGCACAGGCATTCTTCGGCGCCAGCTTGTTGGAAGTGATCAACTACATCGAGCACTACGGCCTGTTGCGACAGAAAGAAGCCAGTGGCCGTTATGTGCGCTGTGCGCCAGAGCACTCCTGGAACAGCAATCACATCGTTACCAATCTGTTTCTGTATCAGTTACAGCGCCACTCGGATCATCATGCCAATCCCACACGGCGCTTCCAGGCCCTGCGACACTTCGATGACAGCCCCCAGTTGCCCTCCGGTTATGCCTCGATGCTGTTGCTGGCCTATGTTCCGTGGCTGTGGTTTCGGCAGATGGACCCGTTGGTGGTCAAGCACTACAAGGGCGATCTGGGCAAGGCCAATATCCTGCCGAGCAAGCGCGACAGACTGATGCAGAAATGGGATCAGGTGGCTCTGGATGATGGGCGTCCAGAGATGTTTCCGGGCGAGCACGCCGCGGTACCGACCAAAGTCATGGAGAGTGATGCGCACAGCTATCAGTGCACCGACTGTGGCTATATCTATAACGAGGCTACCGGCTGTGAGCACGAGGGCTTTCCCCCCGGCACGGCATGGTCACAGATTCCGGACGACTGGCCCTGCCCGGACTGCGCCGTACGCGAGAAGATCGACTTCAAGCCACTGGCCAGTTCGGCGACCGACAAGGCCGCCTGATCTGGTGGTCTCAGCAAAAAGCCCCGCTTTGGCGGGGCTTTTCTATTGATGCGTCAACCGGGCAGTGCCCGGGCGCCTGTTATTAACGTCGCTTCGGCCGCATCTGGTAAACAGCGCGGCTGCGGGCCACAACATTGCCGTTGAGGTCCTTCAATTCACCTTCCACCACGAATTCGGACTGGCCGTTGGCAAGCGTCTCAGACTCGATACGTTCAATTTCTGGTGCAGAGAGCGTCAGTTCGATGGTGACATCGGTTTTCGCCACTTTAACGAAATCCAGATCCAGCTTCGTCACAATCGGAATAAAGCGTTTCATTCCGAAGGTGGCCAGCATCAGTGGACCACCCGGGAACTCGACCAGGGTAAAGAGGGCACCGGCATACATGGTGCCGATATGATTCACATTGCCCTTCAGCGGCATACGGCACAGCACGCGACCTGACTCCAGTTCCAGCACTTTCACGCCCGAGCGCCGCACAAACGGGATCACATATTTACTCAGGCGTTTGAGCAGTTCGGGCCGCAGGCGTTCTTCATAAACCTGTTCGATTTGCTGAGTGAACTGATCAACCGGAATACCGACCTTGCGCGCCGTGTTCTGTAATGTGTCTACAAGTGCCATTTGAGAAGTTTTTGATGGAAAGGATCAGTACTGTGACCTTACTCACCCTGGCATGCAACTGCTGAATGCGCCGAAGAAAAATCAGTATTTCAGTTCTCAGGACGAGGCTCAGACGGTATAAATCACTGCTGGGCCACAGATCGGGAGAGCCTCATGCTGGAAGTGATTCGCAAAGGTGAGCGTAGCGATGCTTGCCAGCATCCGCTGATTTTTGTTCATGGTGCCTGGCATGGTGCCTGGACATGGGATGAGTATTTCCTGGATTATTTTGCTTCTCTGGGCTATGAGTGCATCGCGCCGAGCTTGCGTGGGCATGGTGGCAGTCCCGGCGTGGCGAGGATGAACCGCTACCGCATTGCCGACTATGTGGCCGATGTGGCCGAGGTCGCGGCGACGCTGGATGCCGCCCCCATTGTGATTGGCCATTCCATGGGTGGCCTGGTGGCGCAGAAATATCTTGCCGCGCATACTGCCCGGGCGGGCGTCTTGCTGGGTTCGGTGCCGCCTTTTGGCGTGTGGAAAGTCGTACTGCATATACTGCGACAGCATCCGTTGCGTTTTCTGGCTGCGAATCTGACCTGGAACCTGCATCTGCTGGTCAATACGCCGGCCAAGGCGCGGGAACTGTTTTATTCGCAGGGGGTAGCCGAGGCCGACGTTGAGCGGTACACGAAGCCTTTAACCAACGAGTCCTATCTGGGATTCATCGACATGCTGTTCTTGAATCTGCCCAGGCGCGGTGCGGTGGATGTGCCTGTACGCGTACTGGGTGGGGAGTTGGATGCGCTCTTCCCACCTGATGATGTGCGTGCCACGGCGCACTTTTATGGCACCACGGCGAAGATTTATCCGGACACCGCCCATAACCTGATGCTGGAGCCACGCTGGCGTGAGGTGGCCGATGATATTCACGCCTGGATACAGGCAGGCTGTATCAGCGCTGGCTGATGGTCTCCAGAGCCGCCCCGAGGCGGTTCACAGCAGTATCCACATCATTCAGCTTGTCGAGTCCGAACAGGCCCATGCGGAAGGTCTTGAAGTTTTCCGGCTCGTCACACATGAGCGGCACGCCCGCGGCCGTTTGCAGACCGCACTCGATAAAGGCCTTGCCGTTGTGGATGGCATCGTTCTCGGTATAGGCCACCACCACGCCCGGCGACTCGAAGCCAGGTGCTGCTACGCTGATAAAGCCATGCTCGGTCAGTAGCTTGCGCACCCCATTGCCGAGTTGCCATTGCCTGGCCTTGAGTTCATCCAGGTCTGCTGCAATGGTCTCGGACATGGTGTCGCGCAGGCGAGTCAGCGCTTCTGTCGGCATGGTGGCGTGATAGGCATGCCCGCCCTTCTCGTAGGCGATCATGATATCCCGCCATTTGCGCAGATCAGCGGCGAAGCTGGAACTGTGGGTTTCCCCCAGGCGTTGTTCGGCTGCTTCACTCAGCATGACAAGCGCGGCGCCCGGCGAACTGCTCCAACCCTTTTGTGGTGCGCTGATCAGTACATCCACGTGGCAGGCCTGCATGTCCACCCACAGCGCGCCCGAGGCCACGCAGTCCAGTACGAAGAGTCCACCGACGCGGTGAACCGCTTCACCGATGCGTGCTAGGTAATCATCGGGCAGGAGAATGCCTGAGGCGGTTTCCACATGCGGGGCGAAGACCAGATCGGGTTTGTGCTGCGCAATGGCGGCTTCCACTGCTTCGATGGGTGCCGGTGCCCAGGCGGACAGGTGGCCTGCTTCGATCGGCCGGGCCTTCAGCACGATTTCTTCTGATGGGATGCTGCCCATGTCGAAAATCTGGCTCCAGCGGTAGCTGAACCAGCCATTACGAATGACCAGGCATTTCTTGCCATGGGCAAACTGTCGGGCCACGGCCTCCATGCCGAAGCTGCCACCGCCGGGCACGATGGCCACCGCATGGGCGTTGTACACCTGTTTCAGGTCAGTCGACAGGTCGCGCATCACCTGCTGGAACAGCTGCGACATGTGATTCAGCGCGCGGTCGGTAAAGACCACGGAATATTCAAGTAACCCTTCCGGATCGACCTGCGGGAATTGGCGGGACACGTATTACTCCTTCGTATATCCCGCCGTTTGTAACAAACGTGGTCGGGTGAAGCAATCCATACTGATATGCAGGCTACGGCCGGGTTTTCCGGCTAGGGCGATAACCTGACCCGATATGGCGCATGACATGATGCTGGAGAAGGGGGCCAAGAGTGACCGATTGAAGGCCGGTCTAGGTTGGTGCCGCCAGATTGATTTTCGGCAGGGCCTCAAGGAAGGCCGTGCTGAAGGTATGCAGGGCATCAGTTGGCCTCTCGCCTTTCTTATAGGCCGCGTCCAAATCCGATAAATGCTTTTTAAGCCAATTAAGCAGACGTTGGGCATCGTTGGGCGGGGTTTTGGACCGCTCTATGCGGATTTTTGCCTGCCTGATGGTCAGGCGTCGCAGGGCCTGCTTGCGCCTTTGGGCCACATCGTTAGTTGCCGGACGGATGGCGTCAAAGAACAGGGCCGCAAAGGCACGTGCTTCAGCCCATGGCTGACTGTCCTCGCCATAACGCTGAAAGCGAACCATCATCCACGGGCCTAACAGGTGGAGCACGAACAGCCGTGCTTCAGGGGGCGTCTCCAGCCCTGCCATCAACTCTCGTAATTCCAGAATGACACGGTGGCGGGCTTCCTCGGCCAGTGACATCACTGGCAGGTCTGAATTCGGTTGGAAGATGTTGGTTGTTTTCTGCCTGATCTGGCGTTCGGCTTCGCGTTTGGCAATGATGAGTAGTGCCTGTGCGCCGGCCTCAAAACTGTCCATAAGATGACCCTTTTCGGCCTCAATTCGATTGACCATGGCCTGGATCATTTCAATGTCCAGCAAAGGCGATTCGGTGTCCTTGTAGCCGAGTAAAGTGAGTTGGCGAATAAACAGGCGAGCCGCATTATTGGGGTCCTCGAACGCCTCCGGATTAGGCAATCGAATCATGATCAGGGGCAGGATCAGGTGGATGATCATACGGCGTATACGCGGGCTGATCTTTTGATCCTTAAGCGTCGCGATGAGGTAGGCCTCAACCTGGTTGACCTGATCCAACAGTGACAGCATAAGTCCGGAGTCGACCTGTATATAACGCTGTTGCACGGTTTGCTCAAGCCAGTTTTTCAACATGCCAGGTTGCCAGCGAGCTACATCCAATTGCTCATCTAGCTGTTCATGCAGGCTTTTCAGGCTGGGGGCGAGTTGGCTCCACAGGTTTTCCTGTTTTGTGGCCTCATCCGGTGTCGGTGTGGCGGCCTTGTTGAGCAGGATTTTGTAGATATTTTCATAAAATTCAACGATGTGAGGAATGCCTTCGCGGGCACAGGCCTCGATAACCAGTCCCTGAAAGACAGTCGGTTGATCGGCTTGTTGGAGTGTTTTGGCCACCGCATCAGCAAACCGGCTTGGTGTTAAACCTCGCGGATTCACGTTGAAGGCGTAACGATTGAGCGAATTCAACTTCGCTTCAATATCCTCGACTGCGACTTCAGCATGTTTCATGACCTCACTCACGAACCGGGCGCGGGCAACCGAGATAGCCAGATCCTCAGTCTTGAGATGATCCACTTTTTTGAAATCATGCGTATTGTTGTCTTCGTTTGACGAAAGGCCCGCAGCGAGTTGCTGCTTGAGGTCGGCAACCAGATTCAGGCCATAATGGTCCAGCCAGTAGGCACAGTCCTGTATATCAGTGATTCGCTTCGATGAAGTCAGTGTATTGATCTGACTGGCCATCTCATTATGAGCGAGCTTCTCAAGGCCAAAAGTCGTGGCCTCGACCAGTCTGGCAAGCAGGGTGTCACTGTTGAGGATGTAGCCATAGACCTCATTGCAGAGCGCGTCCAGTTCTTCACGCTGGGCTGGTCCCAGCGGAAGAGGTTCCCAGTTAGCCTCTAAACGTCCCCTAGGACTGCGAAACAATTCTTTCTCGATTCTCATTTTTTTATTGTTATTGGTAGGGCAAGACGGTTCCCGATTCTCATGAAAATCCCTTTAGTGAGAAATATGTGGGATTTATAGCACTGCGATGAGAGGTGAAGTGATGCCGTTTTTGTGGACTACTTCGTAAGCAATGACCTATCTGATAAGTAAGCTTTTGGCGGTTCCGCTTTCCGCATCAGCAAGCGATCAGGATCGCCCATGAACACAGCGGTTGGTACACAACGGCCGGCAGCTGAATGCTGCAATGCAACATTCTAGCATTGAATGCCAGGGCGATGCACCAGACAGCCTGAAGCCATTGGTGGCTGGACATCAGGATCGCTGCGTGGCTGGTAGGGTCGGGTGCTGCCTTTGCGTGCACCTGCAGGCCTGATTAATCTATAGCGTTTTCAGATATTCCATCAGCGCCCGGCGTTCATTATCTGACAGTGCCTTGGTCCATTCATGCCCCCGGTTCTTTTTCGAGTACATATCGGTGTTGAAGATCATACGGTCTTCCAAGCCCTGCTCACCGATTGGCATGGGAACGACCCAGGTGGGCCAGACTATTCCGCCTAGAACCATATCCGCACCCCACTGGACTTCCTGGGGTTTATCCTGGCCCGGGTAACAAGTGTAATAGGGAATGCCATTACCCCCGTCGTCGCAGTGCATCTCATCATACTTCCAGCCCAGACGTTCCCAGTCATATCCACTGTTTTCGCCATTGATCCGAATTTCAAAAGCATTGAAATGCACAGGTGTCGTCGTGCGTTGGCGACGCCATACCTTTGGTCTGGATGCAGGATCCAGCACGCCCATGACATTGGGCACAGAACCGTTATGAAAGTATGGGGCACTTGCCCACACACCATGCAGTGGCGGGGTGACATAGCCAACGGTTTTTTCTTCGAAGCCGCATGCGCCCTTAACGCGGCCGGCAGATTCACCCATTTGCAGGCTGGGTATCTGCCCGATCGTGGGATCAGCGACGGTTCTCACTACATCGCTTGAAGGTTCGAGGTTGCCGCTATGGTTGAATTGACGCGCCAGGTGATCGGCGAAGTCATTGCCTGCCACACCATAGAAAAGATAATCATCCATGGTCTCGGTGTATTCGTCTTTTTCCTCAGGCAAGGTGTAGCCATCTACAGCGTCAGCATAGGACCACCAGAAAGTCGAAACATGTTCGCGGATTTCCTGTGCCCAGCCCTCGGCTTGTGCCGGGTCGGTGTCGATGATTTCAATCGGCACGGTATAGCCCACGGTTCCGGCCAGGCTCGGATCGGGCAGGAAGCGTTTGTCATTGGCATAGCGCGGTGAGTAGGCGCCATGGCAACCCGCACAGGCGCCATTGCCTTTGGGTTGCGGGATATCGGCATTCTCACCATCGGCCCACAAATTTTTCTCGTGGAAAAGGACAGCGCCCTGTTCGGCCAGTGGGCGGTTGATACAGCCCGGGTGATCCGACCCAGTAGGTTCACCATCACTGCCCGTGCAGTAGCCCGCCGGATAATCCGGTGCCTCGATGGTCAAGGACCATTGGTGCACATCTTCATAGGTGCCTTCGAGCGCCTTGACCTGGTCGCCGCTCAGTGAATTCACGCTGCCAAAATACATGTTGCCACGCGCCGAATCGGTGGAGTGCCCCCCGAACCAGAGGTAACGCGTCTTATTCGACAGCCACCACCATGCCGGTGGATCCTGATCACCCGTGTTGCCATGTAGCGGATACGTCAGGATGTGTGCACCATTTTCCAGCGTATCGAAATCACGCTGGATGACCATGTACTCGATCTCGGTATCGGCCGCGTTGGTGCCACGAGTTGTATTAATGATGGGGACATAGCCAATGGCGGGTACGGTCACTGGCAGGTTTTCACGGCCATCTTGTTCATACTGGCTTACATTGATCAGATCCACGTACATGACGCCCAATTCGGTGTTGGTATTGGGCAAGCCCATGAAGGTGCCCCTGTCGTTTCCACCGTAACTTTCGCTATTGCCATTGCCATCCCGGGCCGCGACCTCACCTTGGCCAATCTGGCCTGCATGGCAACTGAAACAGGTCAGGTTGATAGTGCCCTGGTAATTACCCTCGGCATCTCGGCCTTGTGCCCAGCCCATGGGTAGTTTCCCTGTGCCACCAAAGGTTTTTGTAAGCATGGGACGCTCGTCAATGCCACGATCAAGATCGACAATCGGATAGGGGTTATGGATATGATCGGGCGGGGGCGAATGACCATAGCGTTCGTATAAATGTTCATCATAATCTTCAGGGCGCTCTGACATGCCCCACAAACGCCAGAGACTATTCCAGGTCAGGGCTGTGTCGCCATCAACATGTGCACCTGTAAGTGGCTGATCGAAGGGTGTCATCGCCACCCAGTCATGGCCATGCTGTACTGCCGCCCGCCATTGCCCACAGGTGGTCGGATCCGGTTTGGCCGAGTAGATCGGTTCCAGGCCCTGAGCTTCGCGAAGCTCATTTTGACGGGCCTGTGTTTCAAACAGTGTGTCGGTATGGCAAATCTCGTAAGGGTCGTTGAAATGCACAGCATATTCTTCGCTGTCGATCAGGTTAGCCGAACCCGGGAAGCCATTTGCCTGTAGCAGTCGCCGTGGATCCTGGTTCCAGTCGATGGGCGTGTCATCGGACGCCCCATCACATAACTGGTTCACGAAATAATGCTTACCTGGGTTGCCAAGCAGGGGGAGTGTATTGCCCGTGGTGCCGCTGCCCACCAAATTGCCGCAGGTATCCGGGCTGTCCCAGCATCGCAGCATGGTCTGCATGGCGACATAAGGCGCGCTGCCGGCTGGCCAGGGCTTGCCGCCACTATGTGGCTCATCCTTGTCGGAAGGTTCCACCAGCAACATATTGCTTTCCACGCCCTCACCCATGGCAAGCCAGGCCGCATGGGTCCGAGCGTAGTCATCGCTGCCATTTTTGGACAGCAGAAAGCGCTCGCCTTCCGGTACATCCGCGACGCCGCCGGGGATGTGGCAGGTTCGACAAAAGTCGAGGTTTGGCACCACCTGTTTAGAGAAGAAGGACTCATTACTGGCGAACCCCGAATTGCCGCCAGCACTCGTAGAGCCATCACCACTGCTGGCGGTTCCGCCCGAATAATCGCCTTTGCAGGCAACAACCGTGAATGCAATAAACAGCACGATGCTGAGGCCAGGAAATCTCATCATGGTTAATGCCCGGGTAGAAACCAATTGGGCTACAGCTGTAGCAAGATAATGAATTATGCGAATCTACTGGTCTCGGTGTAATAGGCAAAAGTGACATTTGTCTTGTCATTAAGGGCCAGATGGGTTAAAACCCACGCATGAAACAGGCGGATTTCAGTAAACCCTCGATACCGATCGCCTATGGGTTGCTGATTCTGGAAGTGGCCAAGACTCATGGGTTGGATGGCGATCGTTTGCTAGACGATGCCGGCATCCCCGCCAAGGTCCTGGATGATCCTAGTGCCCGGCTCACTGTATTACAGGCTGGCGGGTTGTTGTCTCTGGCCATGCAGCGCAGTGGCGAGCCCGCCTTTGGTTATGAAATCGGTCTGCACAGTACACTCACCTCACATGGATTGATGGGGTATGGTCTGCTCAGCTCGGAATCGCTGTATGAGGCGATTGCATTAGGTGAAAAATTCGTGAAGCTGCGACTGCCAATGCTAAGTATCCGGCAATTTACTGAAGCGGATCAGGCGGTTATAGAGGTCCACGAAACGGCCCCACTGGGTGCAACCCGTCAATGCATGTTTGATCTTTTCCTGATCGGACTGGCGCGTATGGCACCAGCGCTGTTCGGGCAGGGTATGCTGCCCGGTGAGATCGAACTCTGGTTTGATTACCCGCAGCCGGAGTATTACCCGCGTTTTGCCAATCGTCTGCCTGTCGCCCGTTTCGACAAGCAGGCGATCCAGCTACGCTTTCCCGCCAAATACCTGGGCTTGCGCCTGGAAACAGCGAACCCGCTGACGGCCCGCATGGTCGAGGAACAGTGCAGTCGTGAACTGGAACAGCTCGGACTGGCGGGCGACTTTGTGCAACAGGTGCAGGCCTTATTGTCTGCCCAGCCGCAGGGCTACCCGGACCTGAACAGGATTGCCGAGCAACTGCATGTTTCAAGCCGCAGTCTCAAGCGCAGGCTCAACCAGCATGGCACCAGTTTTCGACATCTTCTGGATACCGCCCGTTACCGCGACAGTATCCAGTTGCTGAAAAACTCGGACCTGAGTATTGAGCGCACCGCCGCCCGTCTAGGTTATGCTGATCCGGCCAATTTTACCCGCGCCTTCAAGAAGTGGGCCGGGGTGACGCCGAGTGCATACCGCAGCTTGAGTGACCGGTGATCTAGTCCCAATTATTAACCCTGCAGCAGTTGGGCTTTGAGTAGCTCCGGTTCGGCAAATACGCTGCGTCCCAGCCATTGGGGCAGGCTGCGTATCAGTGATGTCCTGCCCTGCAGCGCCATGCTTTCGTTGGCGAGCGCCGCTTTGATGGCCAGTTTACCCATCCAGATTTGCGTCATCGTATTCAGGTCGCTTGCGATATACAGATCGACCTCATATCCCGGGTCTTTCAGGCAAATATCGACCTCAGTATTTTCTACCAGCACCCACCAGAAGCGCAGTTTGCTTGGCTGATCGCAGAACTCAATGCGTATTACGGTACGAGCGGGACCAAGTTCAGACGCATTGATCTGGCGACGTAAATCCCACATCAACAAACGGGGATCCAGGTCATCCTCCTGGTAGTGACTGGGCCCCCAGCGCAAGGCCCATAAACCGAGCTGAATAATGATGGGACGCAAATCCCTTCCGGCGTCGGTTAACCGATAACGCACCCCTTCAGCTGTTTCACAGCGCTCGACCAGACCGTTACGACCCAGTGATTTCAGTCGTGTGGATAAAAGCGATGGCGACATGAGAGGTACGCCCTTGCGGATATCATTAAAAGCCGCAGGGCCCGGAAGCAGTTCGCGCAGTACCAGCAGCGTCCAGCGCTCCCCAATCAGCTCAGTGGCCTTTGCTACAGGACAGAATTGTCCGTACCCCTTCATGCTTCAAGCTTAGCTGCTGGCAATATGCTGGTCGAGTACAAAAGTTGAACTGGAAAAAATACCGAGCGTGAACAAGACTTGCCAGGTAGCCAACTTCTAATTTGGCAGAGAGGCAGGTTATGACAACCGCAGTTGAGAATAACGGCTTGATTGATCAAGGCGCGCCCAGAACCAATCAGGCTGTGGTTGCAATAGTAGTGCTGCTGGCTTTCGCGCTTGACCAGGCCTGGTGGCTGCCGGTGCTGACAGGCATTCTTTACTTCGGTGTACTGTTCGGGCGTCGCTACGTCCTGCCGTATCACCTCTACTTTCGAGTCATCCAGCCACGTCTTGGCAAAGTCTGGATGGAAGATGAGCGAGCACCACGTTTTGCCCAGGCAATGGGTGCGACAGGCCTGCTGATTGGTTTCCTGTGCATCCAGGCTGATGCCGTAGCGATAGGCTGGGGATTGGTGTTGCTGCTGGCTGCAGCAGCCTTGATGTCTACGTTTTCAGGGATATGCCTTGGCTGCCTTACTTATAGGATGATCGCCAAATTCAGGGGCACCAAGCCGATGCGTCCTAAGGTTATAGACCTGCAGGATTTGAGTCCGACCCAGATCAAGGACTCAATGCTGATTGAATTTGGGCATCCGCTATGTGATGACTGCCAGCGCTGGGAGAAGCGTCTGCAGGATGAAGGTCAGGCCTTCGTCACAGTGGATGTGCGGGAGCACCCTGATTTGGCACGAAAGTACGGGGTAACCCTGTTGCCAACCATTCTCGAGATAGATAACGCTGGACAGGTGCTAAGGCAGCTTGCACCGTAAAGGGCGTCGTTAGCAGGAGTCTAAGATGACCGACAGTGATCCATTTAAAGAATTCAAGTCGCAGCAACGTGAGGGCTGGGCGCTGTTCGCACCATTGGCAACCTTTACCACGCCTCCGGCTGCGCGGCTGGTGGAGTTTGCCGGGGTTCAGCCAGGTCAGCGCGTTCTGGATGTTGCCTGCGGAACAGGCGTGGTGGCGATAACGGCCGCCCGCCTTGGGGCGCAGGTGCAGGGTCTGGACTTGTCGCCGGTGTTGCTGGATGAAGCCAGGCATAACGCCGAACTGGCAGAGGTACAGGTGGTGTTTCAGGAGGGGGATGCCGAATCACTGCCCTACGCGGACAACAGTTTCGATGTCGTGCTGAGCCAGTTCGGTCATATGTTTGCCCCCCGGCCCGAGGTCGTGGTGACCGAGATGCTGAGAGTATTGAAGCCCGGTGGGCGTATTGCTTTTTCAACCTGGCCACCCGAACTCATGATCGGGCAGGTGTTCAAGCTGGTTTCGAAATATCTGACGCCGCCACCTGGCGTTGCACCGCCGCCCGCATGGGGTGATCCGAATATCGTAGGCGAACGTCTCGGCGCGGCAGTTCACACGCTGGAATTTGACCGCGATGAGATGTGGATTCCTGCGCTGAGTCCGCAGCATTACCGCATGAGTGTCGAGTTAACGGCGGGCCCTGTCGCCAAGGTCGTACATGTCCTGGCCGATGAACCGGACAGGCTGGCGGCGTTCCGTGAATCACTCGAGGCTCTGGCCTCCCGCTGGTTTGATCACAACCGGGTCATCCAATCGTATCTCATGACACGTGCTATCAAGCAGAATGACTAGCCCGTAGGCTCAGTGGGCGAAAACTGCGGTCTGCTTATGGCCTGGAAGCATTCCGTCTATTTGGGGTGATCAACTACCTCGGCCGGTGCATCGTTTTCTTCATGGTCACCGTCGCCACCCTCAACAGCAGCAGTGCCTTCTTCTGCTGCCTGGTGCTCCTTGACGAGTTCTTCTTCGCTACGTTCGATACCAATGTGATAAGCGGCATAACCGGGCATCACCACCTGGTTCAGGGCCATGCCGAGGATGCGTCCCGTATAAGGTGAAAGCAGTTCGGTATAGGCATTGGTGATGGGATCGGTCACGGTACCCAGTAACTGGCCACGTTTGACTCGAGCTCCGAGCTTGACAGTGTTCAGCAGGATGCCGCCACGATCAACACGCACCCATTTGGATTCATAAAAAATCGGCTGCGGGTCGTTCCAGCTAAAACTCTTCTTCTTCACCATGCCGAGTTCATGCAACAGGCTCTGGATCGCTCGGACCCCCTCGGCTACCTGGGTTGGCTGCAGACGATTGGGCTCACCCACCTCGATGATGGCTGCCGGAATACCGGCTGCCGTGGCAGCGCCTCGCAGGGTGCCGTCGGCACCACGACCATCCAGCACCGGTGTGGCACCGAAGCCCTGGGTCAGGGCCAGTACTGCCGGGTTGCCAAGGTCAGCACGCACCTGGGTCAGGTTGGTGCGGTGGAAAGAGCCGGTATGGATATCGACCAGCGCATCGCAATGGCGAATGACCTGGGTAAAAAGTGAATGGGCGATGCGTGATGCGGAACTGCCTGTTGGGGAGCCGGGAAAATGCCGGTTCAGATCGCGGCGATCAGGCAGGTATCGTGAACTGCGCTGGAAGCCGTGCAGGTTCACGATTGGAACCCCAATCAGGGTTCCCTGCAGCTTTTTTGGGTCCAGGGTGTAGATCAGGCGGCGTACGATCTCGATACCATTGAGCTCGTCTCCATGCACGGCGGCGGTCAGGCATAAAACTTTACCTGGTTCTGTACCGTGGGCTGCCAGTACCGGGGTATCCAGGTTAATGCCAGCGTAATTCTGGATCGCAGACCAGCGCAGCTGGCGTAGCTCACCTGAAGGTACCTCGCTGCCCAGCAGCTTGAAGGCGGGAACAGCGGGTACTTCAGGTACAACTGGATCCGGATCTGGAATGGCCTCCATGGTTGGCTCGGTTTTGAGCGAGGGGCCCGAGCCAGGTGCGCTGAGAACAGGCCCGTTCAGAGAAAGCAGCAGCAGGAGGGCAGGGAAGACTGTCTTTATATTCGGCATAGCCGTGATCATCGCTTAACTTTGAGTATGCGGCCAGTCGGTAAGCCGAGTGCATACGGCTCACCACTCGGGGTAATTTCCCTAAAGGTCCGTATTACCGCCAGAAACTGGACACTTTCTGGCGTTCCTGTAGCTAAGTAGTTCCAGCATGCAGGGCAGGGGATTGAACTTCCCATAGGTCGGCGCGGTGTGGCAGTCATGGCGGAGAAATAATCAGGCATTGGCTTAGGCGTGGCTCGCTATTGTAATGTTACTGGGCCAGTTCATGTGCACGTGAACCCATGCAAAGGCTAATATCCTTGCCTGGCCAACTATCATTGCAAGCAAGCTGGCTAAGGGGACAATTGCCAAAGGAGCCGGGAGATGGCGAGTAGCCGCCGAGAAGTACTCAAGCGATTTATGGCACTGGCAGCAGGCAGTGCATTACCGGGGATGGCTTCGGCCACCGAGCAGTTCACGAAGGCCAGACGTTTTTTCGCCTGGCGCAACTGGTCGGGCGCCCAGTTCAGTTTGCCTATGGCACAGCCTGTGCCGGCCAGTGAGGCAGAACTGGCTGACTTGATTCGCTCAACCAAACATGGCATTCGTCCGGTCGGCTCAGGCCATTCTTTCAGTGCCCTGGTGCCGACCGACGGGATCATCGTTTCGCTGGCACGCATGCAGGGATTGATCAGCCATGACCCGGCGACGCTGCAGGCGGAATTCTGGGGTGGTACCCACATGTCTACCATGGGGCAGGCGTTGCATGATATCGGCCAGGCGCTGCCTAACATGTCGGATATCGACTACCAGACACTGGCTGGGGCGGTTTCGACCTCAACTCATGGCACAGGGGTGAAATTCGGTTCTTATTCCAGCCAGATCACCGGTCTCAGACTCATGACCGCCAGTGGCGATCATCTGGATTGCGATGCACAGACAAACCCGGAAGTCTTTAACGCGGCACGGGTCTCATTGGGTGCCCTGGGCATACTCACCCGCATACGACTGCAGAATCGCAAGCCCTTCAGGTTGCACAGCAAAACCTGGGTTGCAGACACTGACGACCTGCTCGACAACATGGAGAATCTGGCCGGCAAGAATGATCATTTCGAACTGATGCCCTTGATCCATTCAAGCAAATCACTGGCCATAGCGCATAACGAAACTTCAATGTGGCCAGACCCCCGGCAGGAGGAGGGTGATGGCGATCTCGCCACCTTGATGGATGCCGTTTATCGGCACCTGCGACACTCTCCCGGGCTACGCTCTGCACTGATCAACTTTGTGTCCGCGCGACTGCGCTTTGACGAGGAAGTCGACGATTCCTGGAAGGTATTCGCCAGTGTGCGAGACGTGCGTTTCAACGAGATGGAATATACCGTTCCTGCCGAGGATGGGCCGGCCTGTGTGCGCGAGATACTCAAGACGATTGCGGATAATAATCTGCCGAGTTGGTTCCCGCTGGAATACCGCTATGTAAAAGCTGACGATATTCCCCTGTCCATGTTTGAAGGACGCGATGGCTGTTCTATTTCGGTTCACCAGTTTCACGAAATGGACTATCACAACTTTTTCGCTGCCGTGGAGCCGATCTTCTGGAAATACGGCGGGCGACCGCATTGGGGCAAGCTGCACTCGTTGCATGCTGTGCAACTGCGCAGCCTGTACCCGCGTTGGAACGAGTTCGCCGAGGTTCGCGCAGAACTGGATCCTGCGGGCAAGTTTTTGAACGCCCACCTGAAACAGGTGCTGGGCGTGGGCAACAGTTAGGCTAGCCGGGACCGGATATGAAACGACGCCATTTTGTGCTGGGGGCCACGGCTGCTGCGGTTGGTGGGGCATTCTTATTGCGCCCCGGTGATGAGGGCTCGCCGCACAGTGAGTACTTTGCATCGCTCAACAGAGAACTCAAGAAGCATGGCCCAATGACGCCATGCATGGTGATTGATCTTGACCGCCTGGATCACAACATTGAGCTCGTGCGCCAGTCCATGCTGGTCCCGTTCGGCCCCAAGCATTTTCGTGTGGTGGCCAAATCGATCCCATCGGGCAAGATGATTGATTACGTGATGCAAAAGGCGGGTACTGATCGCATCATGGCCTTCCACCAGCCGTTCCTGAATCAGCAGGCACGTCAGTTCCCGCGTGCCGATATCCTGCTGGGCAAGCCCATGCCAGCCAGGGCGGCTGAGCGCTTCTATCAGCAGCACAAAGGCGCGTTTGATCCGGCGCGTCAATTACAGTGGTTGGTCGATTCTCCGCGACGCATGATGGCGTATTTCAAGCTCGCACGGGCGCAGAAACTGAGACTGAACATCAACATTGAACTCGATGTGGGCCTGCATCGGGGCGGTGTGGTAGCCGGACCGGATTTGGCATTCATGCTGGGTACGATACGGGAGAACCCAGAACAGCTCAGGTTCTCGGGCTTCATGGGCTATGACCCACACGTGGTGAAAGTGCCGGGCCTGATAGCCTCGCGAGAGACCCTGTTTGACCGTGCCATGAGTATCTACCAGGCGGCGATTGATCACGCACGGCGTGATTTCCCCGAGATATGGAACGATGGCCGTGACCTGACCTTCAATACAGCCGGCAGCCCGACCTATCGATTACACGAGGCTGAGGAACTGTCCAATGACATCGCCGTGGGGTCGGCGCTGGTCAAGGCCAGTGATTTTGATATCGATACGCTCGGCAAGCACATTCCTGCAGCCTTTATCGCCACGCCGGTACTGAAGAGCCAGGCTGGCGTGCTGATTCCCGGACTGGATGGCAAGTCAAAGATGCTGTCGTGGTGGGACATCAACCAGCGCCAGAGCTATTTCACCTATGGTGGTTACTGGAAGGCGCGCCCCGAGTCGCCCGGTGGGCTGCGGAATAATTCATTGTACGGGCGTAGTACCAACCAGGAACTGCTCACCGGCTCGCCCGCGACGGGCCTGAAGGTCGATGATCAGGTATTCCTGCGGCCGACCCAGAGTGAATTTGTTTTCCTCCAGTTCGGCGACCTGGTGGTAGTCCGCCGCGGCAAAATCGTCGACAGTTGGCCCGTATTCTCCAACAGCGGCTGATTTCAGGTCATTTTGGCGACCATCCGCAATGGTAGTCGCTTCATGAGGTAGCCGAGTGGCGACCAGGGCCAGGATGGTATGCAGGCCTCGTCGACTTCTTTCTCAATTGCCTTCACCAGTGCCTTGCAGCCGGTCTCAAGATCCACCCTGAACGGGGCGTTCTCCACGCTTTCGTTGATGGGCGTGGTGATATAGCCGGGATACAGCGTTGTGACCTTGATGGGCTTTTTTAACACGTCCATTCGAATGCCCTCGGCCAGCGCAGCGACGGCGGACTTGGTGGCGGCATAGACCGTCATGGCTCCTCGCATGCCGCGCATGGCACTGATGGAGGACAGCATGACCAGGTGGCCTGCGTTCTGCGCACGGAAGATTTCCATCGCCGCCTCGCACTGGGCCAGTGCCGCGACAAAGTTGGTCTCAGCGGTCTTGAGATTCTCGGTGAAGCCACCTGTGCCGATTTTCGCGCCATTGCCGATGCCGGCATTAACAATAATGCGATCAAGCGTGCCGAGATCCTGGGCAAAGGCGCGAAACACTTCAAATACCTGGGCATGATCATTGACGTCCAGGGCCCGTGTAACGACCCGGATATCGGGGTAGGCGGCTTCGAGTTCTGACTGCAGGCTGGCCAGCGAATCCATCCGGCGCGCGCACAGCGCCAGATTACGTCCCATGGCAGCGAACTCGCGGGCCATGCCGGCACCCAGGCCGGAACTGGCACCGGTGATCAGAATTGTTTTGCGCATGACTGCACTCCTTGAAATGAGGGGTTGAGATGACTAGCGGTAAGTGATGAGTTCCGAATAGCGCCCCTCAAAGGCGCTATGTTCGTTGAGGCTGGATAAATAGATGCCACGCGATGAGTAAATAATCTTGGTCACGCCGGCATTGGTCAGTGTCCAGTTCATGCGGAAGATATTTGTGCTGGGAATACGCATCAGTGACTGGCAGATCGCTGTAATCGGCCCGCCGGAGGTGAACACCAGCGCCGTCTTTGACGGCCCCAGTTGTTGCACGAGTTTCTGCAGCGCAGTGACACGCCGCTGTTCAAAGGCTGGCCAGCTTTCACTGTAGTCATCGTCATGTTCACCACACATCCAGCGTTCGATGGCCTCGGCAAACATGTTCTGAAAGTCCCGCCGGGGGTTACCGCGGCGGGCCAGGTCGGCCAGCATCAGGGCGCGACTTTTGTAGATGGGTTTGTAGCGCTGGATGATCTCGTCGTGGTCGTATTCATTCCAGTCCGTATCCACGCTCCATTCGGCTTCATGCCCCATATGGGCAAGGCAGTGTTCGGCAGTCTGCTGGTGACGACGCATGCCCCCGCAGATGACGGCGTCGATTCGGGGGATGCGCGACTTAAGCGAGCTGCCCAGCACCTGAGACTGCTGTATACCCGTTGTGGATAGCGAGTCGTAGTCCTTCTTTCCAAAGGAGGCCTGGCCGTGGCGGATGAGGTAGATGGCGCCCATGCAGAAGCGATTCAGCCTTTTTGCCGCATCAGCCTGCGGCAGCGCCAGTGCAGGTAGTGCACGAAGAACCAGAGCTTCCTGAATTCCGGGTTGCGCGTCTGCTTGTGGTGGTAGCGGTAGTAAATCTGCTGGGCAATGGCCGACAGTCTGAACAGGCCATAAACCTCGTAGAACGCCCAGTTGCCGGTTGTAATGCCCATGCGGTCACAGTAGTAGTCGACGACCTCTTTGCGGGTAAACATGCCGGGCAGGTGTGTTGGCTGGCGCCGTACGCTCCTGGCCAGGAAGTCGTCATCGGCCTGTACCCAGTAGGCCAGGCTATTACCCAGTTCCATGAGTGGATCGCCCAGCGTGGCGAGCTCCCAGTCCAGTACCCCGATGATCCGGGTGGGGTCGTGCTCGTCCAGCACGAGGTTATCGAAACGGAAATCGTTATGCGTGATGCAGATGCGTTCTTCAGTTGGAATATGGTCTGCCAACCAGGCCATGATTTTCCTGCCGCTGGGCACATTCCAGGTGCGAGCCTTGCTATAGCGTTCGCTCCAGCCCTTGATCTGGCGGCTGGTGTAACCGGCGCCCTTGCCCAGCTTGTCCAGACCGGTTGCCTTGATATCGACCTGGTGCAAGGCCACCAGCGTATCCAGTGCATTGCGGCAAAGCTGGCGGGTATCGGCCTCGGTCAGTGCCAGCCCCCGCGGCAGGTTCTTGCGTGGAATGATGCCCTTGAGGCGACGCATGATGTAGAACTCGCTGCCGATAACCGATTCGTCCTCGCAATAAGCGATCATCTCGGGCACAAGGGGAAACACCGGGGCCAGCGCCTTTTGCGTACGGTACTCACGGCCCATATCGTGTGCGCCCTTGGCCTTGGTGCCGGCGGGCGGGCGACGCAGAATCAGGTCATGGTTTGCGTAGGCGATCCGGTAGGTCCAGTTGGAGGCGCCGCCCGCGTACTGGGTGACTTCAGGACTGCCCTGCAGGTCGGGTAGCTGCTGGCGTAACCAGGCATCCACCGCGGCCACATCCAGTTCCTCGCCACTGCGCACGGCACCGGCGGTATCGACGACTGCAGTCATGGCTGCTGCTTGGTTTCGGCGCGCAGCTTGGCGTACTTGGCCAGTTCAACCCGCGCGACCATGCCGCGATGCACTTCGTCCGGGCCATCCGCCAGCCTCAGGGCGCGGGCCAGGGCAAACATACCCGCCAGCGGGGTGTCATCGGACACGCCGGCACCGCCGTGCATCTGGATCGCATCGTCGACCACGGCCTGCAGCATATTCGCCGCCACCACCTTGATGGCAGAGATCTCGGTTAACGCGGCCATGGGGCCGCCCTGGTCGATCTTCCAGGCGGCATACAGGGTCAGCAGGCGAGCCTGGTCAATCGCCATCCGGTGATTGGCGATACGCTCCTGGTTGCCGCCCAGGTTGATCAAGGGTTTACCAAAGGCCTGCCGCCGGATACCCCGCTCAATCATCAGTTGCAGTGCGACTTCCGCGGCACCGATGGCACGCATGCAGTGATGGATGCGACCGGGCCCGAGGCGACCCTGCGCGATCGCAAAACCCTTGCCCGGGCCGGCGATGATGTTGCTGGCGGGCACCCGCACGTCTGTGAAATGTACCTCGCCATGTCCATGGGGTTCGTCGTAATGCCCGAATACCGACAGCATGCGCTTGATCTCGACGCCGGGCGTATCCATGGGCACCAGCACCATGGAGTGCTGGCCGTGGCGTTCAGCTGTGCTGTCGGTCAGGGCCATGAAGATGCCGATCTTGCAGCGTGGGTCGCCGACGCCGGATGACCACCACTTCTTGCCGTTGAGTACGACCTCATTACCCTCAACAATGGCGGTTGCCTGCATGTTGGTGGCATCGGAAGAGGCCACATCCGGCTCGGTCATGAAGAACACCGAGCGGATTTCGCCGGCCAGCAGGGGCGCCAGCCATTGGGCCTTTTGTTCGTCACTGCCGTACTTGTACAGCACCTCCATATTGCCAGTATCCGGTGCGCTGCAATTGAAGATTTCCGAGGCGAAGAAACTGCGCCCCATCTGTTCAGCCAGCGGCGCATAGTCCACATTGCTGAGCCCGCCACCGAGTTCCGCGTCGGGTAGAAACAGGTTCCATAAACCGGCATCGCGGGCCTTTTTCTTCAGGTCTTCGAGTCCGGGGAGCACCTGCCACTGCGTCCAGTCACCCCCACTATGGCTGAGCTTGAGGGTCGCCAGCGACTCCGCTTCCCAAGGGGCGATGTGCTCGGCCATGAAGGCGCGGATACGCTTGAGGTAATCCCGTGTTTTTTCGCTGTGGCTGAATTCCATGCTCGGCTCGCTTTAGGTTCGAGGCGCCATCCTAGCGCTTTTCGAGAAAGTGGTTGAACCACCAGCTGAAATTGGGGAACCAGCGCCGCATTGTGTAGATCAGCCGGGCGTAGAGGCTGGGAAAGACCCAGAAGCGCCCCCGGGCCAATGCCTGATCGATTTTATCGAGCACTTTTTCGGGCTTGATAGGTGGCACCAGGTCCAGCGATTTGGGCCAGATCGTATCGCGCGCCTGGTCAAGCAGCGGGGTATTGACCGCAGGTGGGCAGACGCAGACGAATTTCACCCCGCGGTTGCGATTCTCGTGATGCAGCACTTCGGTAAATGCCGTCACTGCAAACTTGGAAGCGTTATAGGCACCGACATAGATGATCGGAATATGTCCGGCCATGGAGGAAAAGCTGACAAATTCGCCGCTGCCGCGCGCAAGCATGGCCGGCAGCGTGGCCTGGGTAACGTTGACCAGCCCACCGTAGTTGATCTGCATGATGCGATGGATGGTGCTGTTGTCCTGCTCGGCGAGCAGCCCGTAGGGCATGATGGCGGCAGCATTGACCACCCGTGTGATGGGGCCAAGCTGGGTTTCTGCCTGGCTGGCGGCCGTTATAACGGCATCAAAGTCCGTGATGTCGACTTGCAGCTTAAGCAACTGTGGGTTGTCACCCAGCGCATCCAGCCCGGCCTGGTTTACGTCCAGTGCCGCGACCGCGGCACCTGAGGCCAATGCCTTACGTGCGGCGAGTTGACCCATGCCGCTACCGGCACCGGTTATGAAGTGAACGGACTGGCCCATGCATACTCCCGGTTCGAAACGGCCATTAAGGCTAGCGATAGTCGTAGAGCGCGTCGATAGGCACGGGTAATCCTGCATGCCACTTGACCTCGTGGCGAAGTCGAATCAGCATGAAGTTTCTTATTGGGGAGGAATCAATATGCAGCATGTCATCGAAGTTCGTTTTCCAGCCAGTTCGGACGTGGTTATCAAGGCCTTTACAGACAAGGACTTCCATCTGAAGAAATGTGATGCACTCGGTTCAACCGGGGTGGAATTGCTCGATCATGACCCTGATGTGAATAACTTCTATGTCAAGATTCGCCGCCAGATGCCGGTGGAGGTTGATGTGCCGGGCGCGCTCAAGAAACTGGTTCCCGCCACGGCTACCATCGTGCACAAGGACGCCTGGAAGATGGACAGCAAGACCGGCCATATCGATATTGAGCTATCCGGTATTCCTGTGGCCCTCTCCTGCGAGGTCAGCCTGCGCGATGAAGGCGATGAGTGCGTGTACCGCTACGAGTGGGATATCAAGGCCAAGGTGCCACTGGTTGGCGGCAAGCTGGAGAAACTGCTTGCAGCAGACATGGACGAGAAAATCCCCAAGGAGACCCAGGCCAGCATTCCTTTGCTGGATGACTACCGTTAAATCACACACAGGGCCCGACCAGCTGCTGGCCCGGCACGGCAGTCAATCATGCTGACGCCCTACCACTTGCGGCGTGAATTGCTGACCAGCTTGCTGGAGGTCAGCCTGCGGTTGTTCGCCGCGCAACAGCGCTTATGGGCCAGGGGGCCCTGGCATAAAAAGCAGCCCGCCGGGCAAGTGGTACTGGATTCAGAGCACCTGCTCGAGTTTGATCCGACCAGCACCGGGAATATCGAGAACCCCTACGATTACTACCGGTTACTGCGGGATCAACACCCGGTTTTCAAGCCGGCCGGGCAGGACTTCTACTGTGTGTCCCGTTACGAGGATATCCAGGCCGTGGCCCGCAATACCGAGGTCTATTCCTCGAACATCGTTGCGGTACTGCTGGACAAGCAGTTCGGCGGCAAGGCTGGCAGCCATTCGATCAAAACCCCGGGGGCCGCGAGCCAGCGCAATATGGGGGTGAACCCGGTGGATGTGCTGGCCATCCAGGATCCGCCCGCGCACAAGTACCAGAAGCTCTTAACCCATAAAATTGTCTCGGCGGATTTCGTCCATGCGCTGGAAGCCGATGTGCAGGCGCTGGCAGAAGAGTTACTGGCACCGGGCCTGGCATCCGGGCAGATGGAGTTCATGGAGGACATGGCCTGGCCACTGCCGATGCGCATGGCCATGCGACTGGTGGACTATCCCGAGGCGGACTACCCGCTGGTGAAGCGGGGTTGTTCCCATGCGATTCGGCTGCTGTCCGGCGTCAGCTCCAGCGGTGAATTTGCCGGCAATGCGGCCGAGGCCGTGGGGCTGTT
>JBFKKS010000013.1:0-23463 GCA_041630955.1 Nevskiales bacterium | reverse complement strand
ATTCGCGAAGCAGACCAATGAACTGCATCAGTTCAATCGGCGTGGAAAAGGCCGAATGGCTGGGTGGGGATATACAATCTTCACCTTCCGGTACACCCCTAGCCTCGGCTATTTCCCTCGTGACCTTGGCTGCCGGAAGTACGCCACCATGACCCGGTTTGGCACCCTGGCTGATCTTGATTTCGATCATCTTGACCTGGGGGTCGGTGGCATTCTCGGCAAATTTCTCTGGATTGAAGCTGCCGTCGTCATTGCGGCAGCCAAAGTATCCGGAGCCAATTTCCCAGATCAGGTCGCCGCCGTGCTCACGGTGGTATTTGCTGATGGAGCCTTCCCCGGTGTCCTGTGCGAAGCCCCCCATTTTTGCGCCCTTGTTCAGGGCGAGTACCGCATTGGCCGACAGGGCCCCGAAACTCATGGCCGAAATGTTGTATAGAGACAGGGAATAGGGCTGCTTGCAGTGGCCCTCACCAATCATTACGCGGAAGTCGTAGTCCTTAATGTGCTGGGTATGCACCGAATGGTTGATCCACTCGTAGTGCTCTTCGTAGACATCGGTGAGTGTGCCGTAAGGCTTGACGTCAACCACATCCTTGGCGCGCTGATAGACCAATGAACGCTGAGCACGTGAGAAGGGTATGACCTCGGTATCGGATTCCAGGAAATACTGGCGTATCTCCGGACGGATCATTTCAAAGAAAAATCGAAAGTGGGCCAGGATCGGGTAGTTGCGGCGGATGGCCTGCTTGGTCTGGAAAAAGTCCAGGAAGCCGATGCCAGTCAGTACACCAAACACTATTACTGGGGTCGCGCCTATGATCGGGTCAAACCACAACAAGAGTAATGAGCCGATAAAACCAATGCCGCTCAGTAACCATGTTGAGTAACGAAACGGAATAATTTTCCTGAATTTCATAGCCCCCACCTCAATTTTCTACATGGCACTGCAAGCCACTCTTGCCAGAATGGCTTAATGCAGCCTAACTGACGGCATGGTTGCCTGACTAGTGGGGTGGCAATTAATAGCAAGCGGATGGCCATGATTGATATTGACCGATGGCTGGCCCGGGCAATCGAATCTCAGCCGGATCCCAGGCTGTGCTCTTTAGTGCCGACCTGACCTGAACGCCGCTCATGTATTCGATTACGGCGATCATGACGAGGCGAGACACGAGCCAGTGTGTGCTTCGCGGCATCTGTATCCACACTGTGCCGCTAAAAGCGGCAGAATGGGGTAGTTCGGTCATTCATCTGGGCGACTTAACTTGCTGTACGGGACGCAGGAACCGTAACATCGCACTGGGGACTTCGAGCACTGTTCAGGATAGGCCTGCAATCGATGCTGGCGGAGCAACGAGGAAGAGGGGAGTCATGGGGACATTTGATAAGAAGCGAGGTGACCCGTCTGATGCCGCTTCATCTGTGGGCATACTAGGACTGGTTGGGCGATTTGCCCGGCAGTTGCCGGGGGCTGAATATGCCGAAGAGCAGTTGCAAAGCATTGAGGCCCGCGCCATGCGAGAACTCAAGCAACGGCTTGAGTCAATTGATGATCGTCGCCTGCCTGCTCCCGAACACCCTGTGTCAGGGGGGCACCACGCACTCTTCAGGGGGCCACATCCCAGAAGCATTCTGGCAGGCCTGCTGGCCGAGGCAGATGATCAGACCGCGGAGCAGGCAAGGCTGTCTGTTTACAGCCACATTCTGAGTCAACTGGTTCCCGATGAGGCGCGTCTGTTGGGAGCGCTGTCGGATGGTGTCGAACATCCTTTGCTGCACGTGGGCATAGGCCCGCCTTTTGGTACGCCGCGACCGCTGGCCGAAAATTTTTCCAATCTGGGCAAGACCGCCTCGCTCAAACTGAAAGAGCGCACTCCCAAGTACATCACGCATATGCGCAGCCTGGAATTACTCGAAGAGGGGCCAGAGGACAAGGAGCAGGACATCAAGTACCAGATACTGGAAAGTGATAAAGGGTTGCGTGAGGTCACCCAGGCAGCTGAAAAAGGGACAGCGCCGGGTATTGGGGTTCGTTACATTCGGCGTGTCATCCGGATAGCGCCGTTAGGCGAAGCGATCTGGCAAACCTGTCAGCCGACCGAGGTGGATAACCAATAATGACGAGTATTGAGAAGCTCGTTTAGAACAGCATCAGGGAGATACAAACCGTGCTCGAAACCGCCATTAATAACTTTACCAGTCATTGGCTGCTTTACCTTTCCATGCCGTTTACCAGTGGCCTGGTTGGATATGGAACCAATGTGCTCGCCATCAAGATGATGTTTTACCCGCTTGAATTCCTGGGCCCCTTTCCACCCTTCCTCGGCTGGCAGGGAATCATTCCGCGCAAGGCCGGCAAGATGGCGACCATTGCCTGTGACACCCTGGTGCCGGCACTGGTCACAGAGCAGGAGATTTTCGAGCGCCTGGATCCGGAGCGGGTGGCAGAGGAAATCGAGAAGCCTATTGTTTCCACGGTCGATCATCTGATGCGCGAGATTCTCAGCGAATATGAGCCGACACTCTGGGAAACCCTGCCGGAAACAGCCCGGCAACTGCTTATCAAGCGAATCCAGAAGGACGCACCCGAGGCGGTTGCCGAGATCATGGAGCAGATCAAGGAGAACATTACCGAGGTATTTGATCTGAAGGACATGGTGGTGACCACGCTCGTGCGTGACAAGGCGCTCATTAACAATGTCTTTCAGAAAGCCGGCAAGGACGAGTTTATCTTTATCGGTCGCTCCGGGTTCTACTTTGGCTTCCTGTTCGGTATTTTGCAGATGATCGGCTGGATGTTTTACCAGGCCGACTGGCAACTGCCCTTGTTTGGCTTGCTGGTGGGCTACGCAACCAACTGGATAGCCTTGCGGATGATTTTCCGGCCACAAAGGTCGGTCAGAATTGGCCCGTTTCTTGTTCAGGGGCTGTTCTTCAAACGACAGAAGGAAATCTCGCGTGATTATGCAGGGCTGGTAGCCGACGAGATTGTGACCCCTTCGCATATCATCGAGGCAGTGCTCAAGGGGCCTTACGCCGACCGCGTGTTCAACATGATTGGTCGGGCGGTCAAACGCACAATTGATGAGCAATCGGGCATTGCCAGGCCGTTCGTTGCCTGGACGATTGGCACCAAGCGGTATGTGGAACTCAAGAATGTGGCGGTGGAACGCTTCGTCGAGAAAGCGCCGGCCATGGTTCGGGGCGTAGATGCCTATGCCAAAGAAGCAATGGACCTGACTAACGTGCTGGCGGGCCGTCTTGAAGTGTTACCGCCTGACCAGTTCGAAGGCATGTTGCGCCCCGCATTCCAGGAAGATGAATGGATGCTGATCGCAGTAGGGGCAGCACTTGGCTTCCTGGTCGGTGTGGGACAGCTTTTCGTTTTCAAGGCCGTGGCCGCGGTGGATACTGCCACTGAAGTCGCACCGGCTGCCGCAAGCTTGCTGACTGCCATAGGGTTGGGCTGATAGCACATGGATATAGGATTAATCCTGCTTACCCTGGTCTGCTTTGCAGGCGGGATATGGCTGTCCCGCTGGCAGGCCAGGAAGCGTTTTCGCGAGACGCTTGCCGACCGCATGACCCATGAGGTTGAGAAGGAGCTCGCGAAGCGAGTCATCGAGCGCTTCTCAGAACAGGGCGCGGCCGACGTTGCCGCGAAGCTGGCTGAGCGGGCAAGAGCCAAGGCTGCTGATGCAGCATCTCCCAAAGACAGCGGGCGGGAGGCACAAACCACCCAGCCTTGAATCGGTAATTGGGGCGGTATCTAACGTCCCTGGTAAAAGGTTTTGCTGTTGAAAAAGCGGGTGCTCAGTCGTTCATCCGCTTCGATTTGTTGTAGCACTTCGAGCCTGGTATGTGTGCCCTCCAGCGCGTCCTCTAATTGTCCCTTGGCTGCATACCAGTACTTATCGGCCACCTTCACCAGGCTGTTGGCCTGAGCGGTGAAGCGTTTTCGCAGCACATCGCCTTGCTGCATTAATTTGATTTCCAGTGGCACACAACTTTGCTGGTCGACGGCAAGATGTATTCGGCTATAGGCAGAGGCGCTATTAGGGTCAGGTGTGAGTTCAAGATTGTGCACGGTCCTGCCCTGTAGTTCGCCCTGACCGACCAGCCGCATGCTGCCTTCGCGGAAGGCGCTGTATATTATTTGCAGATCTTCCCAGCTGAGATCGCTACCCAGTAGCGATGACTTCACCAGCCCGTCACCACTTACTCGGCGCACCTTACCCAGACTCGGTGCGTACATGTAAATCTGGTAGCTCTCGGTTGACGATTGGAGTAGATAGGCTGCGCCGGCGAGCTTTCTGGGTTGTGTCACCATGACGCTGGCCTCGAATTCGCCCTGGCCATGTCGCGCATATATCTCCAATTCGTAGCTGCTTGCCTGACCGACGCGATCCACGTATTGCAGTTGTAGCTGCTTGAGTTGAACCGTTGCAGGAATGTTGCCGTTCATGCATGCCTGTACCTCTTCTATGCCAGCCGGTTCCATACCAGCCGGCACCGGCTTGTTGTAACCGAGCAGGAAACAACCAAGCAGGAGCAGGCTCAAAGCGCGTCTTGCCGGGGTTGTGGCTGTCCGAGGTTTACGGTTTGCGTGGCTATTGATATTCATATGGCTAAGCGGCTGTAGTGAGGTGTAAATGTTTTGGCGGCAAGGTCGCCCCTGCCTGAGTACAAACTACCAGTAGGCAAAAAGCAGGCTGAGACTTAGACTCCTGTAATGTGATTCGTGACATCAGGCAATGACAATGTTAACAACCCGAAAACTGGAAGTGAACGAGATCGACAAGCGCTTTCGCCTCTGGTTACTCGGTGCCACGTTTTTATTCGGGGTCACCAGGGCGTTATTACCAGAGGAGAATATCTGGGTTCATTCAGCCTTCATCATCCTGATGGCCGGGATTGTAGGGTATTTCACTAATTATCTGGCCATTCGCATGCTGTTTCAGCCCAAGCAGGGCAAGGTGCTGGGTTGGGAGGGGCTGGTTCCCAAGAACAAGGCCGAGATTGCACGCAGCCTGGCTGAAAGCGTGCAAACACGACTGCTATCGCCGGATGTCATCATCGAATACATCCAGGAACACCAACTCATAGAGACCGGTACGCGCAGGTTGTCCGAGTGGACGGATCGCCTGCTGAACGAAGAAAAGGTGCGAGCCGAGATCACGGCACGGCTGGTCAGCCTGTTGAAAGACCATGGCGACGAGTTGATGGAAAGCCTGTTCAGGCATTCTCAATCGGTTATTCGGGAGATGGCCTCCGATCCGGCGCGTGTGCGGGAACAATGGCATTTGCTGCGGGGCAGGCTGGAGGCCTATTTCAACGACCAGGCCAATCGCGAGCAGATTACCGGGCTGGTGCGTCGCCTGTTCCTGGAAGAAATTCCGCGTCTGGCCGAGATCATTGATGCGGCGATGGTCAGTCATTTAAAGGAGCGCGAAACCATGGGCACCATTGGCATGGGTTTGAAGCGCGTCTTTTCAATCGATGAGGAGGCGATTCAGCATGCACTGGAACGCTTTGCCAGCGACCCGGAATCGAGCGATATCCTTGTGCGTGCCATGGATACCATTGCCGAGGAGTTGCTGACCCGCCTCAACTCGGAAGAAACCCAGCAACTGATCGTCAGTCGAGTGGGGGGCTGGGTTGATTCGCTGACGGACTACGCCAATACCCACCTGTTGCCCATGTCGGTGAATCGGCTGCAAACCTACCTCGACAATGAAGACAGCTGGACCCAGATCGACAGCTTGGTAGGCAAGGCAATTGAGACCCTCAAGGAAACAGCGGTGGAGATGCTGGCCAGTGAACAGGGCAATGCCTTCATCAAGGAACAGCTCAGCCGGGTGGTGCAACGCCTGAATGTGACCACGCTGGTGGAAGATCAGGTAATGAAGCTGGACACCGATGAGCTGGAAGACATGATCCTGAACAACACGGGTGGCAACCTGGTGGTCATCCAGATTCTGGGCGGCGTGCTTGGCCTGGTCGCCGGTACCGTACAGGTCGATATCCGATTCGCTATCCCGCTGATGGCGGTGATGGCGGCGGTCTATGTCGCATTCTGGATGAACGCAAGGCGTTACCGCTTGCGCTGACATCCAGGAATCAGGTGCCTTGTATGTCTTATTTGGCTGACCTAGTATTAACGAGGTAAGGCACTTGGGGGTAGAGGCGTCTTACCTGAGCCAATAACTTCTTACGATTCATGGAGACGAACATGAACATTCACATCAGAAACGGCTGCCTGATGGCCGCCCATCTACTCCTCCTGCTGACTTTGCCCGCGTATGCGGCCAACATCACGGAAAACGAAACGGACAACGACGTTTTTAACGGAACGACCGTTTATACCCTTAACAACGGCGAGTTTGGCCTCGGTGCATTGGTAGCCGCCAATTCTGATTTCTGGCGACGAACAAACGTGTCCACGGGTGATCTGATATTTGCAGCCACCTCTACCGCTGATGCAACAATGTTGAATGTCATCGATCATGATGGCGCTACCGTGGTCGAGAACCCGCCGCCGCCCGAGCCGGAGCCCAATCTGGGCAGTGACGTGGACTCCGGTTATCTCCTGGGGTCGGCTATTGCAGGACTCAAGGCCAATAACCCGGGCAACCTGTATTTCGAAGTAATCAATGATGCAGACCCGGTCTACGATCTATGTACCGTGGTCGCAGACCCCGTGAATGATGTGGGGCAGGAGCTTGAGTTGATTTCTCAACCGAACGACCTGACAGCCAACGCTACAAAGTATTCCAAGCCGGTCATGTTCGGTCAGTTGGACGAGGTTGACACCTACTCATTCCAGGCAATTGCCGGCACCAAGGTCATGGTTATTCTCGATAACGACCCTGACGGCGATGGCAATGCCACGACTTTCATTGAGATTCTTCAGGCGGATTCCACCCCGATCGCCGTGAGCGAAATCAGTTCTCTTGAAGCCAATGCGACAGGCGTGGCTGAAATCATTACCACCGGTACTCATTACGTTCGCATCACTGATGAAGGGGTTGATGGCGAATACAGCTTTGTCATTTGCGGCGCCGTACTGGGCAAGCCGGCTGAGGGCAGTGGTGTGATTGGCAACAAGGTCTGGTTCGACCGTAACCAGGACGGTATACAGGACAACAACGAACCCGGTGTTGCGAAACAGCAACTGCAATTGCTGGCCGATGACATGGTCACGGTACTGGCAAGCACCAGGACCCGTCGTGATGGCAGTTACAAATTTACCGGCGTGGCCAATGGTACCTATTTCGTCAAGTATCTAAACCCGCCAGGATCGGCAATCACGCTGCAGAACACACCAGCGGATGACACTCTCGATAGTGATGCAGACCCCTTGACTGGTATCACAGATTTGACTGTAGTCGCCGATGGCATAGGTAACAGTGATACTGACATCGGCGTCCATGCCGATAATGTCACGCCCTGTGACGACACAACGCCTGCTGCAGGTGATGATGTTTTCGACAGGGTCAGATTCGCTCATGCCTCAAGCAAGAAACTGGCATTTGCCGGCAAGCGAGGGACGATTGACGCGGCGGATCTGACGAATCCCATGTACGTCAAGGTTTGTGTTTATTACTCAACCGACAATGGCGCAAACTATGCGCTCCAGTCTGAGCACTATGTTGGGGTCACTGATCCCGGCTTTAAACTCAAACCAGGCAAGCTTATCTACAATGGCGCAAGCAATGTGACGGGGCTGAAGAAGCTCAAGATCAGCTCAGGTGTGGGTACGTCTAGAATCAGGCTGAGGGCCAGCGGGCTGGGTGCTGCACCGATTCCGGGTGTTACCAACATCGTGGTGGTTGTAGAAACCGATCAGCTTGCGCTGCGTGAGGATTTCACGAGCGCCACGGGTATTATCCAGAAGGGCGACAAGCTCAGGGCCAGGAAGTCTGGGCCTTAAGCTGCATCGCTGACAAGCACTGTCTTGTTAAGGGCCGGCTTTTTAGCCGGCCTTTTTTTTTGCATGGTTAATTATTTTTTGGAGACAGCCAAGCGCCCTGTTATTGAAGGGTTTTATCACTTGCCAGCCCCGGCTTTATGGCCGAGCAGAATAACGCCCAGCTTGACGTTTCAGGGTGCGCCAACTATTACTCATTTGTCTTCAGCTTCGCGTCATTCATAGGGTGCCAGAATCAATACACAGGGCTTTGATTGAGCCTATTTTGAAATGCTTCAAGTCGGGTATGCGATTAACCGCTGCAAGGGTTAATGCAATAAACGTGCGTCAGTGATTGAGTAACCTCCCGATTCATGGACGAATTTGGGCCGGCTTTGCCGGCCCTGTTTTTTGTCAGCGACATTTACAGGTTGGCTGGCAGGGCCTTCCACCGCTGAATACGCACTTCATCCTTGATGACTTCAATCAGGTCAATCAAAGCCGCATTGATTTCGTTACCCGGCGATTTCTGTGAACGACTGATTTCATTCAGTACGGTGTCACTGATATCGTCTACCAGGTCCCTGAAGGCAGGGCCTTCCATGCCTTCCACGGCATTGGCGATGCTGCGGCAAACGATGTCATTCACCGTGTGATGCACGATTTTACCCACTGCTGTCCCCAGCATGGGTATGGCTTCAATGCTCCTGATCTCGGGATTCTTATGCATGGCCTGGCTCACAGCTGTTTTGATATAGGCCTCCAGGTCTTCCCGGCTACCGGCATATACATGTCCAACCAGGTTGGCGAAACGGGTTGAAATGACTTCGACCAGCAAATCCTTGCGGGGCACGACCACACGTTCAACTATTTTCTTGTCCAGACCTTCACCGCTTTGTATCTCCACCTG
Organism: Nevskiales bacterium; assembly: GCA_041630955.1. GTDB lineage: Bacteria > Pseudomonadota > Gammaproteobacteria > Nevskiales > CAJXLF01 > JBFKKS01. The sequence continues at coordinate 14,644 of JBFKKS010000013.1, read as the reverse complement.
CACACCATCCAGAATCTTGATGGCAATCAGATCAGAGAGCTGCTCCAGGCCAATGTCGTACCAGCGTGCAAACAACTGGTAAATCCCCCACTGGGTGTAGTCGATAACGCCCATTTTTTTAAGCCGTATAAGCACACTGATAATGCGCAGGATACGGAATGCACGTAATTCACCGACCGGAATACAACCGAGCACGTCATACCAGTGCAAAATCGGGTAGACCATCCAGTGGCTGTAGGTCCTGTGCCAAATCGCGTAGGCCCAGCGGGCGACCAATTCCGTGATAAAAATACTTACGAAGACGAGGTCATAGGCAAAAAACCATGCGTGTACATGCACGTCATACCAGTCAACGGCGCCCTGGCCGACCGCCCAGGCCAGCATGGTCTGTATCCCGGCGAAGCTGAACAGGCTGTCGAAGATAATCCAGCTCAGGTTGGTAATCACCAGCACCAGCATGATCAGATCAATCCATAACCCAAGCCTGGGGAATCGATCTTCCCAGCTGGGGTTTTTGGCAGCTCTGGCAGTCTGCTCGGTCATGGGTGTCTCCGTTTGTTGTCTCGGGCAGGTGTTAGAATGACGCGCCCCGAATTCAGCGTCCAGCAGGCCATGTCTCTAACAACCCGTTTTGCTCCCAGCCCAACCGGCTATTTGCACGTAGGCGGTGCGCGTACTGCACTGTTCTCCTTCCTGTATGCCCGTCGCCATCAAGGCCGCTTCGTATTGCGCATCGAAGACACCGATCGTGAGCGTTCCACGCCGGAATCGATACAGGCCATTCTGGATGGCATGCAATGGCTGGGGCTGGACTATGATGAAGGTCCGGTCTATCAAACTGACCGGTTTGATCGCTATGCCGAAGTGCTCCGGCAGTTAATGGACGAGGGCAAGGCCTACCATTGCTACTGCACGCGCGAGGAACTGGACGAAATGCGCGAGCAGGCGATGGCGCGTAAGGAGAAGCCTCGCTATGACGGTCGCTGCCGTCACCGTACTGAACCGCGAGAGGGGATCGACCCGGTGATCCGGTTTGCTAACCCAATTGAGGGTGAGGTCGTCATTGATGATCTGATCCGGGGCCAAATTCGTATCAGTAACAGTGAGCTTGATGACCTGATTATTGCCCGGTCGGACGGAACGCCCACCTACAATTTCGTGGTGGTGGTGGATGATGCCGACATGGGGATTACGCATGTGATACGTGGCGACGACCACATAAACAATACGCCGCGGCAGATCAATATTCTGCAGGCGCTGGGCGCCACGCTCCCTCATTATGCGCACGTGCCGATGATTCTTGGGACGGATGGCAAGCGCCTTTCCAAGCGGCATGGCGCCGTGAGCGTACTGGCCTATCGAGATGAGGGTTACCTGCCACAGGCCTTGTTGAACTACTTGCTGCGCCTGGGCTGGTCACATGGCGATCAGGAGATTTTCAGCCGGGATGAAATGATTCAGCTATTTGATCTGGCAGCGGTACAAAAAGCGGCGGCCAGCTTTGATCCCGACAAGCTGCAATGGCTTAATCAGCAATACATGATGAGCCTGCCTGCGGAACAGGTGGCTGAACACCTGGCCTGGCACTACCAGCAGGCCGGTGTGGATATCAGCAATGGCCCGGCATTGGCAGAGGTGGTTAAAGTGCATGCACCACGCTGTAAGACCCTGGTGGAGATGGTTGAGAGCACTCGCTTTTACTTTCAAGAATTCGAAGACTATGACGCCAAGGCGGCCAGCAAGAACCTCAAGTTGGAGGCATTGCCGGCGCTGGAAGCACTCCGGCGTGGCCTGACATCAATATCCGAATGGAACGGTGAGGCTGCACATGGCATTGTCGAGGCGGTGGCTGCAGAACTGGAACTCAAGATGGGTAAAGTCGCGCAACCCTTGCGGGTAGCGGTGGCGGGCTGTGCTGTGTCGCCACCTATCGATCAGACCCTGATGCTGCTTGGCCGCGACAAGACCCTGGCGCGAATTGATCGCGCGCTGGCTTATATTTCGACACCTGTCCCCAGCGACTGAATCAGGCCATCCCGGGTGGGGGTGGTTCAGGTCCGCGATTGGTTGTGGTTGTGGGCGTGGTTTCGGCTGCCTGGCTGGTTTCAGCCGGCTCGGCTGTCTTGCCGCCCAGGAAACGACGAATGGCGGCAAATACCAGCTTGATGCCGCGCCATATTTTCGGCAGCAGCCAGATCATCAGCAGGATGAACACCACTAAAAAGGCCAGGAATAGCCAGGGGTGATTGAGCGCAGTCCACAGGCCGCCGATAACAAGGGCATCCTCAGCAACTGAAGCCGTCCAGTTACTGACCGGTTCCGGGGAAGTATTGATCAACATTCGGGTACCGGCTTTGGTCGCGTGGCTGCCTGCGCTGAGTCCGCCACCGACAATCGCGGCGGCCAGTTCGACACCGGGTCCCAGTTCGCCAACCGCGCCAGCGGCTAACATTGCGCCGGCCGGGATACGTATGAAGGTGTGGATGGCATCCCAGCCCGTGTCCACTCCAGGTGTCTTGTCTATAAAGAATTCCACACAGTACATGAAGCCTGCTGCCCCTATCACCAGGGGGTTTTGCAGGACCAAAAGTTCTTCAGGCAGCGTGATATTTCCGGTCGCGCCCATATAACCAAGCATCGCGATCGTGGCGTACAGGTTGATGCCACTGGCCCATGCCGCGCCCATCGTGAGTGCGAGTACGGCACTGATTTCATTAAGTTGTTCCATGACATTTATCCCTGAAGCTAGTATTCAGACCGCATAGATGCTGAAGTGTTGCATAGGCCCGCTGCTACCGGCAAAACTACAGTCCGTTAGCTGAACGGGCCCTGAATGCCAGCGGATACATCACGGGTAGGGAATGAATGGAAAAACATCCAAAGTGGCGGCTTGGCGTTGATTTGGGTGGCACCAAGATAGAGGCCGCCGTTGTGGCAGACAGTGGTGAGATCATTGCCCGTCAGCGCATGGCCACGCCCCAGGGTGATTATGTGGCTACAGTGGAGACTATCGCTCAACTGATAGATCGCATTGAGACCGAAGTCGGCCACAGTGCCTTGCCAACAGGTATTTGCACGCCGGGCGCTATTTCTCCGGCCACCGGTTTGCTCAAGAATGCCAACTCCACTTGCCTGAATGGGCATCCGCTGCAAAAAGACCTCGAAGCGCGGCTGCAAAGACCGCTCAGGCTGGCCAATGATGCCAACTGCCTGGCTGTTTCCGAGTCCACTGATGGCGCTGCGAGCAAGTCGAGCATGGTGTTTGCCGTGATTCTCGGAACCGGCGTGGGGGGCGGGGTGGTGTTCAATCACCAGCTTCTGGTTGGTCCCCATGCGATTGCGGGCGAGTGGGGTCACAACCCCTTGCCTTGGCCAAAGCAGGACTGGCAGGAACTGCCAGGGCAGGCCTGTTGGTGTGGCCAATATGGGTGCATAGAAAGCTGGTTGAGCGGACCCGCACTGGCGCGGGATTACGGCGAGGCTGGCATTGATGCCGCAACGGTTGTGCAGCGCGCAGAGTCGGGTGAGGCAGAGGCGGTGGCCGCCCTGAGCCGTTATGAAGACCGACTCGCAAGAGCCTTGGCACATGTTATTAATTTATTGGACCCGGATGTCATCGTGCTGGGAGGCGGCCTGTCGAATATCCAACGCCTCTACCGCCACGTGCCCGCCCTGTGGGATCAGTGGGTGTTTTCCGATGTGGTCAATACTGATCTGGTCGCTGCTGAATATGGAGATTCGAGCGGCGTACGCGGTGCGGCCTGGCTTTGGTAAGATAGTCCGTCGCACAAGGCATCTTTATTCAAGGCCAATCATGCTCAAGCTTTATACCTATTACCGAAGTGTTTCGGCGCACCGGGTGCGCATAGCACTTAATTACAAAGGCGTGCCATTCAAGTCACTGTTTATCGACATGGATAATCGTCAACATCATAGTGACGACTATCTCCGCCTGAACCCGGAGGGGCTGGTGCCGGCGTTGGTTGTGAACGAGGATTTCGTGATCACCCAGTCTTCGGCGATTCTCGAGTATCTGGAAGAGCGCTACCCTGAACGTAGCCTGCTTCCGGACGACATCGATATGCGCGCCAGGGTACGTTCCTTTGCCCAGGTGATCACGGCTGATATGCAACCGCTCAATGTATTGCGGGTTTACGAACTGATGCGTGATCAGGGTATAGACATCGAACGACGTCGTGCGTGGTACGAGCACTGGATGCACAAGGGCTTTACCGCCCTGGAGTCCCTGCTGGCCAACAGCGAATTTACCGGTGCCTATTGCTTTGGCGAGCGCCCAACCCTGGCGGATGTCTGCCTGGTGCCGCAGGTTTATAACGCCGAGAAGAACCGGCTGGATCTGTCCGGCTACCCGACGCTGCGGCAAATCTACCGCATGTGTAATACATTGAGTGCCTTTCAGGCGGCCGGGCCTGAAACGCAGGCGGATTTACTGGCCAGCGCCAGCTGAATCAAAGTGCCTAGCGAGTCGGAGTCCGCTTTAAGCTCACCGACTTTGGGAGACTACTGGCCAGCAGGCCCTCACTTCTCGTTATACTGCCGGTGTGATTGATTGGCGCCAGCAGGACTAGGGGTGGGTATGTCAGCGAATGAGTTAAGGGCCAGCGAGACCCGCATTAACGCATTGCTCAAACAGGCTAAACAAGGCATTACTGCCAAGGCGCCTAAGGTGTTCGGCGAATTCCTGCAACGGTACTACCGTACCGCGACGGCTGAAGATCTGGCCATGTTTGACGACGCCAACCTGGTAGCCATGGCCTACCGGCACTGGCAATTGGCACATTCGCGTCAACCCGGTGAAAAGCTGGTTGAGGTTTTCCAACCCGAGCAGAGCAAGGACGGCTGGCAGGCACCCCGCTGCGTCGTATTGACTGTCTCTGACGACATGCCATTTGTAGTCGATTCTGTGACGTTGGCAACGCGCGGCTACAGTCCAACGGTAGACTGGCTGATTCATCCTGTAATGCGCGTGGAACGTGATCGCAAGGGGCGAATTCGTGGTCTCAGCGGTACGCCGGAGGTGGGCGAGGGTGCCATTGAAACCTTTGTGCATATGCAGATCGGTCCGCTCGCACCCGGTGAAGCAGACAAGCTTAAAGCGAATCTTGAAAGTTTATTCAATGATCTTCGGGCGGTGGTGCAGGACTGGCCGCAAATGCAATCCGTCACGGCCGAGGTCATCGAGGAACTGTCACACGCGCCTGCCACAGCCGATGCCGCCCAGATCAGTGAAGCACAGGCGTTCTTGAAATGGATGGCAGACCACCGGTTTACGTATCTCGGTTATTGCAGTCGATTCCTGGTTAAGGGAAAGCGGGGGGAAAGCTATGTCACAAATGCCGAGACCGGGCTGGGGCTGCTGAGGGAAGATCTGGTCTTGCGCGACCCCGATGGCTACGTCGCGCCCGCCACAGAACTGGATAAATACGCCCAGTCCACCAGGGTGCTGGTGATTTCCCGTGGCAATCTGCGATCATGGATTCATCATCCTGAGTACATGGATGTTATCTCGGTTAAGCGCTTTGCTCCTGACGGCAGCATCTCAGGCCTGCACCGGTTCATCGGGCTCTTTTCCAATGAGGCCTACGCGAGCAGTCCGCGATTGATACCCGTGGTGCGTCACAAGTTGGCAATGGTGACTGAACGGGCGGGCTTACGGCCACAAAGTCACGCGGCAAAAAATTTCAACCAGATACTGGAAACCTTCCCGCGTGATGAGCTGTTTCAAGCCTCGGAAGATGAACTTTACGAGGCCGCTACCGGTGTGCTGGCACTGCGCGAACATCAACACCTCAAGTTATTTGTACGCACGGACCGTTATCGTCGCTACTACGCCTGCATGGTCTATATGCCGCGCGATCGATATTCCAATGATGTCCGTGCACGGATTGGCGAGGTACTGGTTACGGCGCTCAATGGTGGCACACCTGAAATCAGCACCGAGTTCCTGCGCCGGGGCATGGCGCGCCTGTACTACATAGTCCCGACACCGGAAGGCGCCCAGCCATCAGAACTGGATGTGCCGGCGCTTGAGCAGCAGCTGGTTACGGCTACGCGCAGTTGGCAGGATCATATTGTTGAAGCTGCATTCCGAGAGTTGAGTGAGGCTGAAGCCACCCAGGCGATTGTGCGGTTCAGGGATCACCTGCCAGCTGCCTACACCGCTATGGTTGGCCCCGATCAGGCAGTGGAAGACCTGCAGGCCTTAATGGCACTTGAGGACAATGGTCTGAGTCTGCGGCTGAAGTACAGCGAGGCCGGTCCGGAACTGCGTGTGTACTCAAAGGGCTTTTCGATTGCTCTTGCTGATCTGTTACCCAGGCTGGAAAACTTCGGCCTGCGTGCGTTGACCCAGCAGCCCTATACCTCGAATACCGAGGTGGGCAGTTATGAATTGCAGGTGCTGGAGCTGGCGCATTGTGATGTACCGGAACAGGAACGGGCCGAATACTGTCGCCGTTTTGAAATAGCGTTTCAGAAATGCTGGCGGGGTGAAGTCGAGAATGATGGCTTCAATCGCCTGGTGCTGGCGAATGGACTGGACTGGCGGCAGGTTGCGTTGCTCAGGACAGTATGTAAATACCTCTTGCAGACCGGGCTTCCATACGGGCAGCACCATATGGAAGCTGTGCTGGTTGAGCATGCTGACATCACGTCTGAACTATTTGCGCTGTTTGATGTGCGCTTCAATCCGGAATACACCACCCGGGCCAAGGATCACCATGCTGCCCGTATGCGGGATCTTAAACGCAGGGTTGCTGCATTAAACGTGCAGCTGGATGGGGTTGCCAGTCTTGATGCAGATCGTGTGCTACGCGCCTTTCTTGGCGTGGTAATGGCGACGGAACGCAGCAATTTCTACCAGACCGATGAACAGGGAAAAGTGAAACCGTGGATCAGTCTCAAGATTGCGTCTGCAAGAATGCCCGAGCTGCCGGCCCCCAGGCCGCTGTACGAGACTTTTGTCTATTCGCCGCGGTTTGAAGGCATCCATCTGCGTGGTGGCATGGTGGCGCGCGGCGGTTTGCGCTGGTCAGACCGGCGTGCCGATTTCCGTACCGAGATACTCGGCCTGATGAAGGCCCAGATGGTCAAGAATACGGTCATCGTACCGGCCGGCGCCAAGGGCGGGTTTGTGGTTAAAGACGGCCCCCCTCCATCCGACAGGGAGGCATGGCTGTCCAATGGTATTGAATGTTACAAGACCTTTCTCAGCGGTCTGCTTGATATCACTGACAATCTCAAAGCCGGTCGCATCATTCCGCCCCCGCAGGTGGTGCGACATGATGGCGATGACCCCTACCTGGTTGTGGCTGCTGACAAGGGCACCGCCGCATTCTCGGATATAGCCAACGGGGTTTCGGAAGCCTACGGCCACTGGTTGGGCGATGCCTTTGCGTCCGGAGGATCTGCCGGTTACGACCACAAGAAAATGGGCATCACCGCCCGGGGTGCCTGGGAACTGGTGAAGCGGCATTTCCGGGAATTGACATGGGAAGACGGCCAGGGAGTCGTCCATCAGGGCAAGGATATTCAGAGCGAACCGTTTACCGTTGTCGGGATCGGCGATATGGCGGGAGATGTGTTTGGTAACGGTATGTTGCTATCCAGGCATATTCGACTGGTGGCAGCGTTTAATCACCAGCATATTTTCCTGGATCCGGACCCGAACCCTGAAACCACCTACGCCGAGCGGCAGCGCCTCTTCAAGCTCCCTCGTTCGAGTTGGTCAGACTACGACACGGGCCTGATTTCCAAAGGTGGCGGCATCTTTGAGCGCAGCGCCAAGCATATAAAGCTCAGTAAGCAGGTTCGTGACTGTCTTGATATCCAGGCCGAATCGCTGACGCCCAATGGATTGATTTCTGCAATCCTCAAGGCCCCGGTAGACCTGCTATGGAACGGTGGTATTGGCACTTATGTGAAAGCCAATAGCGAAAGCCACAGCGATGTGGGCGACCGCGCCAACGATAGTCTGCGCGTCAATGGTCGGGACTTGCGATGCAAAGTTGTCGGTGAAGGAGGCAACCTGGGCCTGACGCAGGCAGGGCGTATCGAATATGCGCTGCATGGGGGGCGCATTAATACTGATGCGATAGATAACTCGGCAGGCGTGGACAGCTCTGACCGGGAGGTCAACATCAAGATCCCGCTGAACAGCCTGTTGCTGGACAACAAGCTCAAGCGTAAGACTCGAGACAAGTTATTGGTGTCGATGACAAAAGACGTCGCCGATCTGGTATTACGCACCAACTACCAGCAGGGGCAGGCCATTAGCGTGATGCATCGTCAGGCCAGTGCGCGCCTTGATGAGCATGCCAACCTGATGGCCACACTGGAACGCAGTGGTCTGCTTAACCGGGCGATAGAAGGTCTGCCCGATGACGACCAGATCAATGAACGACGTAATCGTGGCCAGGGCCTGACCCGCCCGGAACTGGCAGTGTTGCTGTCCTATAGCAAGCTGTCGCTTTATGAAGATGTGGTGCATTCGGAACTGCCCAGGGAAGATTGTCTTGATCATGAATTGATCAATTATTTTCCACCCGCGCTAGTCGCAAAATACTCTGAGCAACTGCGGGACCACCGCCTGCGTGACGAGATTATTGCCACGCAACTGACCAATCAGGTCGTCAATCGCATGGGGGCCCCTTTCTGTCATCGGCTTGCCGAAGAGCATGGTGTGGCAAGACCGAGGGTGGTCGAGGCTTTCTACGCGGCGTCCCGGATCTATGGCAGCGACGAGCTCTGGCAGTCAATCGAGTTGCTGGATAATCGAGTGCCTGCGGATTTGCAGTTGCAGATGAGTGAACGTGTCTCGGGCCTGCTCAAGCACGCCGCCAGCTGGTTGCTGTATAACGCCGAAGAAACGCTCGGGGCAACCATTGGTCGTTATGCAGATGGGGTTGCGGAGTTGGGCGGACTGCTCACAAAAACCATGGCTCCCCGTTATCGAAACGAATGGGACGCCACGGTCGCCGATCTGCTGGAGCAGGGAGTGCCCAAGACAACAGCAGAGCACCTGGCGAATAGCAAAGTGATGGGTTCCGCGCTGGATATCGTCAGACTGAGTGGTGAAAGCGGGCAATCGATCAAGGATGTGGCAACAACGTATTTCTCCGTTGGCCAGCAATTCTCCATTCCATGGCTGCTGTCGGCGGTGGTCAGCCTGGGCGTGGAAGGGCGTTGGCAGGCGCTTGCCCGCGTCACCCTGCGCGACGATTGTTACCGCCTGCACCGAATACTCACGGGGCATATTCTGTCCTGCCCGGGGAAAGGGCCTGAACAGCGGCTGGCGAGTTGGATGGCAGCCTATGGAGATCAGGTAGACTTTGCCTTGCACCGTCTCAAAGACCTGCAAAGTGGAGACAGCAACGACTTTATGGCCTTGACGGTCGCCATGCGTGAACTGCGTAAACTGCGCCTGTTGAAGCCGATTTGATCGAGCGGAATAGGCTGTTCGACGATCTGACAGAATAGGAACAAGACATGCGTCGATGGAATGGCTGGGGTGATGATGGTACCGATTTCCCCCTTAATGAAGCGGCACAAAGCTGGATAAAAGAGAAGCTCGGGCCCGGTACTCCGCCCAGCGATATCAGTCAGGACGACGCGATTGCCAAGGTGCCTGAATCGAGGCTGGCAGATTTTACTGCCGCGAGCGTCAACCCCCTGGCCCGCATACGCCATGCACATGGTGAGAGCTTTCCGGACTGGCTGGCGCTTAAGTCGGGACAACTGGGACCGTTTCCCGATGCCATCGTCTATCCGGAGACACACGAGCAGGTTGTCGAGATTATTGCCCAGGCACAGCAGCGTGGCTGCATGGTGATTCCCTATGGTGGTGGCACGTCAGTTGTTGGCCATCTCACCGTGCCGCAAACAGATCAACCCGTTTTAAGCGTGGACATGAGTCGCCTTAATCGCCTGATGGATATCAACGAGGAAAGTCGACTGGCCCGTTTCGGGGCGGGTGTGGCAGGGCCGGATGTTGAAGCCCAGCTACGTGCCCACGGCTATATGCTTGGGCACCTGCCGCAATCCTTCGAGTACTCCACTTTGGGTGGCTGGGTGGTTACACGTTCCAGTGGGCAGCAGTCGTTAAAGTACGGCCGTATCGAGCAGTTATTCGCAGGGGGCCGAATGGTGACCACCCAGGGCGTGCTGGATATGCCTACTATTCCGGCTATCGGAGCAGGGCCCGATATCAAGGATCTGGTGCTGGGGTCCGAGGGGCGCATGGGTATCCTCAGCGAGGCAATTGTGCGAGTGACGCCAGTGCCGCAGCAGGAGCATTTTCACGCCGTGTTTTTCCCTGACTGGGAGAGTGCGAGAGCCGCAGTACGTGATATCACGCAATCCGGGCCGCGCCTGTCTATGTTGAGGCTGTCCAACCCGGTCGAGACTTTTACCCAGTTGATGCTGGCGGGCCATCCGCGTCAGATTGCCGCGCTGGAGGCTTATCTCAGGCTGCGCGGGCTGAGCGACTACGATGGCCAGGCTGGCGGTGACGGTAAGTGCATGCTGATGATGGGGGTTACCGGCAGTAGTACACAATGTGCGTCCGCCAGGCGTGAGGCACTGAGCATTGCATCCAAGCACAAGGGCGTACATGTGGGTCGGTCGATTGGCCGTAGCTGGGCAAAGAACCGTTTCAAGGGGCCCTACCTCAGGAACACGCTATGGGATGCAGGTTATGCCGCCGATACCGCCGAAACCTCGGTTGATTGGGACAAGGTGACCCCATGTATGCGAGCCATTGAAGCCGCAGCGCATGCCGCTCTGGCAGAATTCGGCGAGAAGGTGCATGCCTTCACGCACCTGTCGCATGTCTATGCACAGGGGTCGAGCATCTACTCGACCTTTATCTACCGTGCCGGGGCTGACCATGAAGAAACCTATGCGCGCTGGCGCCGCTTAAAGACGGCTGTTTGTGAAGTGATGGTGGAATATGGCGGTACCATCAGTCACCAGCATGGTGTGGGCGTCGATCACAAGCCGTACCTGGAGGCCGAGAAGAAACCATTGGGTATAGGGGCGTTGAAACAGGTTATCCAGCATTTCGATCCGGACGGGATGATGAATCCCGGGAAGTTAATTGACTAGTTGCCAGGCTAAACTTTCCATGTGGCAGACAGGCTGGCGAGAGCAACTCTGGTCCGATATCGAAGAGGGCGTTCAGTGGGATATCGTGATCATCGGAGGCGGTATTACCGGTGCCGGTATCCTGCGCGAGGCCAGCCGCATTGGTTTGAAGGTTTTGCTGGTCGAGCAGGGGGACTTTGCCTCGGGCACCTCAAGCCGTTCTTCCAAACTCGTACACGGTGGTCTGCGCTATCTCAAGACAGGCCAATGGCGGCTGACCCTGGAGTCAGTGCGTGAACGTGAGCGCTTGTTGCGTGAGTCGGGTGGCCTGGTAAGCCCGCAGGGATTCGTCACGGCCATCTTCAAGGGGCGCAAACCCAGCTGGTGGACCATGAAGCTGGGTTTGATTATCTATGACCTGATGGCACGGCGTCGTAGTTTTCGCGGTTTGGCTCCGGCCGCGCTGGAAATGCTGGTGCCGCGGCTGCGGCAAAAAGGCCTGCGCGGCGCACTGGCATATCCTGATGCGCAAACCGATGATGTGCGGCTGACGCTGCGTGTGATCGAAGAGGCGCAGGCAGACGGTGGGCATGCAATCAACTACGTTCAGGCAACGGAACTGCAGCTCGATAAGGGAGTGGTATGCGGGGTGCGCGTGCGTGATCGACTGAGCGGGTCGGATTACCGGCTTAATGCGCGTCTGGTGATTAATGCCGCAGGCGCCTGGTGTGACCGTCTGCGTATGCAAGTGGGCGGTGAGACGCGTCTGCGTCCCCTGCGTGGCAGTCACCTTGTTTTTGACTACGCTGATTTGCCATGTGCCCAGGCTGTTGGTTTCTTTCACCCCAAGGATGGCCGGCCTGTATTTGCCGTGCCCTGGGACGGGCGCGTTTTGCTGGGAACGACCGACCTGGACCACGAGGACGACCTGGATAGTGAACCACGCTGTACCCAGGCCGAGGCAGATTACCTGGTTGAGGGTGCACGGTTCATGTTTCCGGCACTTTCGCTAAGCGTTGAAGACGCGGTGGCCAGTTACGCAGGTGTGCGCCCGGTTATCGGCAGCGGTAATAGTGTTAAACCTTCAGACGAATCCCGTGAACATGGCCTGTGGCAGGAAAAGGGACTGTTATCGATAACCGGTGGCAAGCTCACCACCTTTCGGACCACGGCATTAGAGGTGCTGGCGGCCGCACGGCGGCAGTTACCGGGCATGCCCACTTGCAATCCCGATGCGCTCATTCTGGCTCCGATCACTGTGCCTCCAAAACCGGCAGGGATGGAAGCCTTCGCGTTTCATCGACTCTATGCACGTTATGGGCAGCAGGCTGATCGAATACTGTCTGAGGCATCGGACAAGGAATTAGAGCGCATTCCAACGACAGATTACCTGTGGGCAGAATTATCCTGGGCGGCAAAGCACGAAGCTGTGATGCATCTGCAGGACTTGATGCTGCGCCGTACTCGACTGGGCTTGTTGCTGCGGGATGGCGGACAGGGCCTGCTGGATCAGGTGCGTGAGCGCTGCCAACCCTTACTGGGCTGGGATGATGCGCGCTGGGAGAGCGAGGCACAGGATTACTGTCTGCAGTGGCAAAGAAACTATGCACCGCCAGGACCCAGGAGAGTGGCGAATGACTGACCGGGACCAGATTCGGCTGCTTGCCATTGATGTAGGCACCCAGAGTACGCGGGCCATTCTTTTTGATCTGGATGGTGAGATCAGGGCCAAGGCCCAGGTACCTATCGAGCCCTATTTCTCAGAACAGCCTGGCTGGGCAGAACAGCACGCTGAAGTCTACTGGCAAGCCGTGACCCAGGCCTGCCAGTCCCTCTGGCAGCAGGCCGATCCCGCTCAGGTTGCAGGCATGGCGCTGACCACGCAGCGGGGCACGGTGGTGAACCTGGATGCCGATGGCAATCCACTGCGGCCAGCCATCGTCTGGATGGACAAGCGTCATACTGAATCTGTGCCCAAAATCGCTGCGGCTTGGCGGCTCGCTTTCAAATTGGCTGGTGTCAGTGACACGATTGCCGATTTTCAGGGCAAGTGCCAGGCCAATTGGCAGGCAGTTGAACAGCCGGAAATCTGGCAGAAGACAGCCAAGTACCTGCTTTTGTCTGGTTTCCTCAGCTATCGCTTATGTGGCGATTATGTCGATTCAACGGCCTGTCAGGTTGGCTATATTCCCTTTGATTTCAAACGCCTGGACTGGGTTGGCAAGCGCGACTGGAAGTGGCAGGCGATGGTGGTGAAGCCTGAGCAGTTGCCCCGCCTGGTCAAACCCGGCGACCGCCTGGGCAGTTTGCAGGCGCAAGCGGCCGAAGCGCTTGGGCTGCCCGAGGGGTTACCAATCATTGCAGCAGCGGCAGATAAGGCCTGTGAAGTACTGGGGGCGGGCTGTCTGGAACCGCATCAGGCCTGCCTGAGTTTTGGCACCACGGCCACACTCAACACCACGCGTAGTAAATACCTGGAAGTCGTCCCCTTTCTGCCTGCGTATCCGGCTGCCCGTCCGGAAGGGTATACAAGTGAGATCCAGATCGACCGTGGTTTCTGGATGGTGTCCTGGTTCAAGGAGGAGTTCGCGCACCGCGAGCGTCGCATCGCCGAGGAGAGGGGTGTCTCCGCTGAAGAGTTATTCGATGAGCTGATTGAACAGGTGCCGCCTGGCTCAATGGGACTCATGCTGCAACCTTACTGGTCACCGGGGGTAAGGGACCCTGGCCCTGAAGCCAAGGGCGCAATCATCGGTTTTGGTGATGTCCATGGCAGGGCGCATTTTTACCGTTCGATCCTCGAAGGCCTGGGTTATGCGCTGAGAGAGGCGCGTGAAAAGACCGAGGCACGCGGCAAGGTGAAAATTACGGAACTGCGTATAGCCGGCGGGGGCTCGCAGAGCGATGCAGCCATGCAGATCTCGGCAGACATCTTTGGCATGCCGGCCCTGCGGCCGCATATTTACGAAACTTCGGCACTTGGTGCGGCGATCAATGCCGCCGTTGGCCTGGGCCTTCATGCTGATTATGCGACCGCGCTGGCTGCCATGACACGGCCCGGCAAACAGTTTGAGCCCAATCCGGAGGCAGTCGCGCTGTACGATGCGCTATACAAGCGGGTGTACAAGAAAATGTATGCCCAGCTGCAGCAGCTTTACAAGGAAATCCGCTCGATTACCGGTTACCCGGCCTGACCGGACCGGGTCACAAGTTAGTCACGAAAGTTTTCAAACTGAAGCGGCTGTTCCAGGTCGGATTGTTTCAGCAGCGCGATTGCGGCCTGTAGCTCATCCCGTTTCTTGCCATTCACACGCAGTTTGTCGCCGTTGATCTGCGCGTTGACCTTGAGCTTGGCCTCTTTCATCTTGGCGATGATCTTCTTGGCCAGTGGTTGTTCTATACCCTGCTTCACGGTGATGGTCTGCTTGGCCATAGCCAGGTTGGTGTCGGGTTCGCCTTCTTCCAGGCTCCCCAGGTCAATACCCCGGCCGACCAGTTTCTTGTGCAGGATGTCGAGCATCTGTTGCAGCTGGAAGTCACT
>JBFKKS010000012.1:0-23508 GCA_041630955.1 Nevskiales bacterium | reverse complement strand
GAGCTCCCTCAAGGGTCGTTGAAGACTACAACGTTGATAGGCTAGGTGTGTAAGTACAGCAATGTATTTAGCTTACTAGTACTAATTGCCCGTGAGGCTTGACCATATAACACTCAAGCTTTTTCTCCGTAAATCCAGGCAACTGTATTTACGTGTTCGACAATCCCAATTTGTTAAACCAGTTAGCTATGCCTGGCGGCCATAGAGAACGGGAACCACCCGATCCCATTCCGAACTCGGAAGTGAAACTGTTCATCGCCGATGGTAGTGTGGGGCTTCCCCATGTGAGAGTAGGTCATCGCCAGGCGCTTTATCGGAAACCCCGGTCTTAATGAGACCGGGGTTTTTTTATGCCTGGATATTATTCGTGCGCAGCAAAAGGTTGTGGTCGGTGCTGAGCCAGAGCAGTAAAACAAAAAATACGTAGTGCCCAGTCCTGTTGGTGAGGAACGCTGCTGAAACGGCTTCTTAATATTCTTCGAATTCGTCGGATTGGGAGGGTTCAGGTTCTTCTTGTTCTTCATCGTCGTCATCGTCTGAGACGACGTCGATCACGGCTCCGCCAACTTTGAAGGGCACTTTTACAACCTCCACGGCGACGTCAACGGCGGTGCCAACCACGGTGCCGACAACGCAGCCGGACAGTCCAGCCAGTGCAAGCAGTAGCAGCGTTGTGTAAAAAGCCTTTCTGATAATGAGCATACGTTTAACGCCCTGGTCTAATTGGATTCAGCTGCTGCAGATCTTGTCTGCATTAAACTACGACATTTTTCCACGAACGCATAATCTGCCTGATACCACTGCTTGAGTCTGGGCATGGCGCTATCGGGTATGGACTTATCGACGTCTGCCGGGTTGCGGTGTGATACAACTTCACTGCTTGGCAACTTCGCCCAGCGAGATATACCAAGGATTTTCTTGAGCGTTGCGAAGTCTGCGCTAAGTGATTCCTGGAAACCCACGAACAGGATACTGTCCAGTCGTTGGTTGAAGTAATCTTCGTCTTTGTACCAGTCGCTGTAGTGCGACAGATGAAAGATGTTTTGCATTCCCTTTATGGCCAGCTGGTGGTGAGCCGAACTGTCATCGGCGAGTGCCGCAGCCAGTTCGCCAGGGGTAGAGAATACAGCGAAGACTTCTGCTTCCTCAGGACTCCATTCATTGTAATAGCGCGGCTGTCCCTTGCGTTTGCGAGAGTAGAACCCGCTGATAAACCTTGAGATAGGGTCTCTAAGGAAGAAAATCGCGAAGTCGCCCGGGGGTACATCCGTCAGTTTCGTTTGATGACCATGCAGTTCAATGAGGTAATCGGCTTTCTTGCGGTATTTCCTCAGGCCTGCCTTGACCGCGGTTCCCCCGGTTTTACCAATGTGCAAGTAATGCACGGTGCCCTTCTTGGGCTTCCTGAAAAGATTAATCATGACATCAGCCAACAAACGAAGCTGGATACATCCTAGAGTAGTTGTGCTTATGTTACAGCTAGTTGGTCAACTTCTCTAAACAAGAATGCGCGCTGGTGTAATTGTATACAGCCAGGCCGGTGACCACAGGGCCGCCAGGACAGTTACTAGCTGCCCTGATTGCCTCTTCGTTGGCCGGCTGGTCGCTTGCGACGTGATCTGGGTGGATGGGAGTCCTTGTTGGCTGGCCGCGAACTACGCCCTCCGGGCTTATGCCGACGTCCAGCATTCTGGCCGTCTTTTTGATTCTTCTGCTGGGCCGGCGATGGCGCCTTCTCTTCCTGCAAGTAAAAACCGTCTATCTTTAATTCCGGTATGGCCTTGCCCAACAGCTTGTTGATATCACGCAGGTAGGTATGCTCTTCTGCACAAACAAGGGATAGGGCTTCACCTTCCACCCCAGCGCGTCCGGTGCGCCCGATTCGATGCACATAATCGGCTGGCACATTGGGGAGTTCATAGTTGATGACATGTGGAAGCTGGTCTATATCCAGCCCGCGTGCAGCAATATCGGTTGCAACCAGTACGCGGATATTACCGTCCTTGAATCCCTGTAGAGCCTTGGTGCGTGCGCTCTGGCTTTTATTGCCGTGCAGCGCGGCTGACGGCAGCCCATCATCGATCAGTTGCTTGCAGAGTCGATTAGCGCCGTGCTTGGTGCGGGTAAAGACAAGTACCTGTTGCCAGTTTTGAGCGCCAATCATCCAGGAAAGCAGTTCCCGTTTCTGATGTTTGGCTACATAAATCATCTTCTGCTCAATGAGATCAGCCGTCGCATTGCGGGGTGCGACGTCAATTTCCTGTGGCTGCGCTAGCAGACCCCGGGCCAACTGACGGATTTCTGAGGAGAAAGTCGCGGAAAACATCAGGTTCTGACGTTGTCTGGGCAGGCGGGCAATCACCTTGCGGATATCATGAATAAATCCCATATCCAGCATGCGGTCGGCCTCGTCCAGCACGAAGACTTCGACCTCGGATAGGTCAATATTGCCTTGTTGAGCGTGATCAAGCAGTCGTCCCGGGGTTGCAATCAGAATATCCAGCCCCCGGCGGAATGCCTTGAGTTGGGGCACAGCACTCACGCCGCCAAATACGACCGCTGAGCGAAATGTGGTTCGGCCTGAGTAGGTCTGGACGCTTTCTTCGACCTGAGCGGCTAATTCACGTGTAGGCGTAAGTACGAGCACGCGGGGGTTGCGTGAGGGTTGCCCATTACGCTGACTGAGCAACTCCAGAATAGGTAAAGTGAAGGCGGCGGTTTTGCCTGTACCGGTCTGTGCTGCGGCTAGCAGGTCGTGACCTGCTAGCACGACGGGAATCGCTTGTTGCTGAATGGGGGTAGGTTGGCTGTAACCGAGACGTGCAAGGGTGCCAAGCAGGGCATCATTAAGCCCTAGCTCTGAAAATGACATATGTAAGTACTCCTGAAGCCTATGCGCGCTTTGCGATTCCGGTTCAGGCTGTGTTGGGTGAGTCGCACGGTCTGCGTGCGGCTGGTCTGCTTAAAGAGCGATGGCAAGCAGGCCGTACCTGTTGTGATCTCTTAGGGCACCACCGGAGGGTGCCGCAGTTAGCGACAGATATTCTACGTGTAACTAACAGAATAGTCTAGGAAAATTATAGTCAGGCATTTGGGAGGCATCGCGAAAGCCAGCGGTCCAGCTGATTAGCGAAAGCCTGTCTGTCAGCCTGATTGAATGCGGCGGGCCCGCCCATTTCCAGGCCACTGGCACGCATGGTTTCCATGAAATCTCTCATGGACAGACGGGCCTTAATGCTGTCTGAGGTATACATTTCACCCCGCGGATTCAGGGCCTTGCCGCCTTTGGTGATCACTGCATCGGCTAAGGGAATATCGCCGGTAATAACCAGGTCACCCACGGTCAGGCGTTTGATGATCTCGTTATCGGCCACATCGAAACCGGAGGATACCAATAGGAAATTGATATGTGGTGAGGTGGGTACTCTCATGCTGTGATTCGCAACCAGTGTTAGCTCGACACCTGTGCGCTTGGCAGCGCGGAACAGAATTTCCTTGATGACCGCCGGACAGGCGTCTGCATCAACCCAGATTTTCATGCTGCCTGTGCATTCCCCGCCAATGCCTCTCCCGCACACCAGCCCGAGGCCCAGGCCCACTGGAAGTTGTATCCCCCAAGTTGACCAGTGACGTCCAGCACCTCGCCGATAAGGTAGAGCCCGGGCACCTTGTGTGCCCGCAGGGTCTTCGATGAGATCTCATCGGTATTAACACCGCCGAGCGTGACTTCTGCAGTGCGGTAGCCCTCGGTGCCACTTGGTTTCCAACGCAGCTGATTGAGATGCTTTCCGATATTTTGCATGGCCTCACGATTGAGATCTGTCAGGGCAGTTGTGGCATCCACACTGGTGTCCAGAACGCGGTTGCAGAAAAGCTCGGCGACCCGTTTGCTGAGCACTTGAGCCAGAGCATTACGCAGACTCTGTTTGGGGTGGCTGGTGCGTTTTTCTTCAAGCCAAACGGCAGCATCCGTTCCCGGCATCAGGTCAGTGTAAATGGGTTCGCCTGGCTGCCAGTACGAAGAGAGTTGGAGCAGGGCCGGGCCACTCAGCCCACGGTGAGTAAAAAGCATATTCTCCATGAACCGGGCAGCAGTACATTGCGCTTCGACAGCGATGGAAACACCAGATAAGGATGACCAGTGTTCGAGTTCCGTGCCGCTCAACGTAAAAGGCACCAGGCCGGCCCTGAGTGGAAGCACATCAAGGCCGAACTGTCGGGCGAGTTTATGGCCGAAATCCGAAGCCCCCATCTTGGGTATGGAAAGCCCTCCAGTGGCGATCACCAGGTTCGTTGCACTCGGGTTTCCCAGTGAGGTTTGGAGCTGGAAATCACCCTGTTTCTCAACTTGGGCAATATCACAGCGCGTGCGAATTTCGACGCCGGCCTGGCTGCATTCCTGGGCCAGCATTGCCACGATATCTTTTGACGAATGGTCGCAGAATAACTGCCCAGGACCTTTCTCATGCCAGGCAATGGCATGCCTGTTGACCATCTCGACAAAATCCCAAGGCGTGTAGCGTGCCAGTGCAGACTTGCAGAAGTGTGGGTTGGCGGAGATAAAGTTGTCCGGCGTCGTGTTCAGGTTGGTGAAGTTACAGCGCCCACCACCCGACATGAGGATTTTCTTACCTATGCGGTTGGCCTTTTCCAATACCAGTACTCGCAGACCGCACTGGCCGGCGGTGATTGCACACATCAGGCCAGCGGCGCCAGCGCCCAGAATGATAACGTCGTATTTGTCCTGGAACTGAGACAAGAGTGTTACTGGTCCGTCTGCCTGGCGGCGTGATCGTAGAACAAGGCTTCCATGCCAGGCTTGGCCGTTTTTTTGCCTTGCCTGTACACGTATCCGGCTAGTCTGGCGTAATTATCCAGGTCGCTGTGCCAGCTATAAGTGGCCTCGTAGGCTATGCCACCCTGTTCGAAGCGGAGCCGTAATACTTTGGCTTTATCCTGGCCAAGTGCTGTCTCAATCTGGGCCTTGCCAGTAATGGTAGACCCTTCAATTATCCGGGTCGCAAACAAATAGTCATGCTGTCTGCGTAATATCAGCTTGCCTGTATAGGCTTCCCCCGTGTTGGCAGCCTTGCCAATGACGACATAGTCACCCGCCAGGAAATCCAGCATAAACGCAGTGTCCTCTGCTGCATGTCCAGGCAGGCTGGCTACTGGTATCAGAAGCAGGAGGCTCAGGGCAAAAGACTTCATGGTCGGCTTTCCGGTATCAAAGTGCGCGAAGTCGAATTTTACGGCCCTTGATTTTACTTTCACGCAGTTTCTTGAGGACAGCGAGTGCCTGTTCACGTTCTACAGCAACGTAGGACCGTGTGGCGAAGATATCAATCTTGCCCACCTTGCGCGCAGTGAGCCCCCCCACGCCAGTCAGAGCACCGAGAATATCGCCTGGCCTTAATTTGTCCTTGCGTCCGGCATCCATTTTCAGTGTGCGCATCGTGGGTTGTGGCAAGGCAGCGTAGGGGCTTGGCCTGGGCAATGAGGACCATGTAATTTCTGATCCGATCGTCTCTTCAATATCGGCGATGCGCCGTGTTTCACGGCCGGAAACCAGGCAGCACACCAGTCCGGTTTCACCTGCGCGACCAGTGCGTCCCACCCGGTGTACATGCACGTCGGCATCGCTGGATAACTCGTAGGCGATCACCATTGGCAGAGCCTTGATATCCAGACCGCGGGCGGCCACATCGGTGGCGACCAGTACGCGACGGCTGCCATTGGCGAACTGCACCAGGGTTTCATCCCTGTCACGCTGCTCCATGTCACCATGCAATTCGATTGCCGTAACACCACGTTGGCACAGTGTCTCGGTCAGCTGACGGGCGTCGATTTTGGTATTACAGAAGATCAGGCAGCTGTCGGGTTGCTGTGTCTGTAGAAGGGCTATGACCGCATCTGGCTTGTCAGCAAGTTCCGCCTTGTAAAAACGCTGTTCAATGATGGTTTCATCGTGCTGACTGTCGACCGTAATTTCGACCGGATCCACCTGGAACTGCCTGCTGATGTTGCGAATTTCCTCGGGGTAGGTCGCAGAGAATAGCCAGGTTTTTCTGTGGGCCGGGGTCTTTTTTAGTATGCGTGAGATAGGGTCGAGGAAGCCCATATCCAACATTCGGTCTGCCTCATCCAGGATCATCGTGCGTATGCCGCTCAGGTCCAGTGCCTGGCGTTTAAGCAGGTCCTCGATCCGTCCGGGGGTGCCAACGACAATATGTGGCTCGTGCACCAGCGATGCCAGCTGCGGTCGTATGGAAATGCCACCACACAAACTCAGCACTTTAACGTTAGGTATGAAGCGGGCTAAGCCCCGTATTTCCTTGCTTACCTGGTCAGCGAGTTCCCGCGTAGGGCACAGCACCAGGCTTTGCAGGCGGGTTTGCTCACTGTCCAGGTCGGCCAGTAAAGCCAGTCCAAAGGCGGCCGTCTTGCCGCTGCCTGTCTTGGCCTGGGCGAGCACATCCTTGCCCTCGAGCATGATGGGCAATGCGTGACGTTGGATTTCGGTCATCTCTGCATAGCCCATGGCACCCACTGACTTGAGCAAATGGGTGGGCAGGTTGGTGTCTTCAAAGCTATTCATGCGTAATTGTCGCATGAACCCATAAGGCGAAATTGCACAACGTGGTGATTGGTGGGTTCAGGTGCGGCGCTAGAGCCGTTCCGTAACCAGTGCGACAACCATGTTCTAGTTGCCGGTTTTCACTTCTTCAGGCATGAGGATTGGGTTGCAGGATTCTTACCCAGTACCTGTTGTAGCAGTTCGGTTGCAATGGCCGCCCCTCCGGCATGTGTGAATCCCGATCAGTTGGCGTAGCTGATCTGATTGCGGCCACATTGCTTCGCCGTATAGAGTAATTCATCAGCTTTATGGATTAATTCACCCTCTTTGTCTTTCCTGTTGGGCTGTATTGAGGCGAGTCCGATACTCACCGTCAATATGGGCAAGGTGGGCGATTTCGGGTTCGGTATTTTCAAACCCAGAATTTGGTCATTTAGCCCCTCTATGAGGCATTTCGATTGCTCGAGCGTGGTACTGCTGAAAACAATCGAAAATTCTTCACCGCCGTAGCGCGCGCAAAAATCCCCGGGACGTCGTGCAAAGCTACTGAGCGCATGGGCTACCTTCTTGAGGCATTCGTCGCCGGCCTGGTGTCCAAAGGTGTCGTTGAGCAACTTGAAGTGGTCGATATCGATAATAGCTAGCGATAGTGGGGCGCCCTGCCGAATACATCGACTCCACTCAGAATGCAGGAAATCATCAAAGAACCTGCGGTTGGGAAGATTGGTCAGGCTATCTATGCGGGACAACTCCAAGACGCGTTCTTCTGCGAGTTTTCTTTCTGTGATGTTTGTGTGAGTGATCACAAAACGGGGAGCGCCTTCATGTGAAAAATGTGTTACCCGCATCATGAACCATCTTGTTTCATCGGGGCTGTGGCAGGGGTACTCAAGGTAGAAGTCTATTTTTTTCTGTTGAATGACGTTGCGAATACCTGCTGCCGCCATCTTGCCAAATTTGTCTCCATTGATGGCAGCCTTTTCACAGACGTCCAGATAATTGGTTCCAATCCATTTTTCATTCAGGGATAAGTTGTTTTCCTGGCCAAAGCGATTCCAGCTCTGGTTGATGTAAAGTATGTAGCCTTTATCGTCGATGACCGCGATGTTGTCGCTCACCGTATCGAGTAGAAGTCTCAGGAAATCCGAAGACGTAACCATTTTGTTGAGCACTGTATAATTCCGCTGCTTTTCTAGGTATCTGGCTGGTTTTGATCTTAATCCTGATTAAATCTTTGTCTGTAGGTAATTTCAGTAAGTTTCAGCAGCGCTACAAGATACCTTCCGTTTAGCGATCTGACTGATTACTGCATGAAAAGAATGAAAAAATTGCGTGAAATTTATTATTTTTCGGATTTTTTCATAAAAACCGTTTCTTATACGATATCTAACGAATAACCGAGCCTGTTATTGAATGAAATTTGAATTATCAGAGGAGGATGGGCAGGCCCGACGCGGTCGTCTGGTCTTTGAGCGGGGTATCGTCGAAACGCCTGCTTTCATGCCAGTAGGTACCTATGGCACGGTCAAGGCGATGACTCCGGCTGAGTTGGAGGGACTGGGCGCTGACATTATTCTCGGCAATACCTTTCACCTGATGCTGCGTCCGGGTACCGATGTGATTGCTGAGCATGGCGATTTACATGATTTCATGGCCTGGCAAAAACCGATTCTCACCGACTCGGGCGGTTTTCAGGTATTCAGCCTGGCGGAGATGCGCAAGCTCACCGAGGAGGGCGTAACCTTTGCCTCGCCGGTGAATGGAGACCGCATCGAGCTGACGCCAGAAAGAGCCATAGAGGTGCAGCATGCTCTGGGCTCAGACATCGTGATGGTATTTGACGAGTGCACCGCTTACCCGGCGACCGAGGATGAAGCACGCAAGTCGATGGAGTTATCCATGCGCTGGGCTGAGCGCTGTAAGAGGGCCCACGGCGAAAACACCAATGCCCTGTTTGGCATCGTGCAAGGTGGGATGTACCCCGGCCTGCGCAGCGAATCTCTGGAAAAACTGACTTCGATTGGCTTCGATGGTTATGCCATAGGTGGCCTGTCCGTGGGTGAGCCGAAAGACAAGCGCCATGTCGTGCTGGATGCATTGCTTCCACAGATGCCCAGGGAAAAGCCACGCTACCTGATGGGGGTGGGGACCCCGGCCGATTTGCTTGAAGGGGTGTCGCGGGGCATCGACATGTTTGATTGCGTTATGCCCACACGCAATGCCCGCAATGGTCACCTGTTCACGAAGCAGGGTGTTGTGCGTCTGCGCAATGCCAAGCACCGCCACGACACAGGGCCGCTGGAGGAAGGTTGCGACTGTTATACCTGCCAGAACTTCTCCCGTGCCTACCTTCATCACCTGCATCGTTGTAACGAGATTCTGGGCGCGCGACTGAATACGATTCACAATCTGCACTTCTATTTGAGCCTGATGCGCGAGATGCGCACCGCCATTGAGAGCGGGGAGTTCGACGCCTATAAAACCCGTACGCTTGCGGCTATGGCATAATGCGCCGCTTGATTTTCACGAACTGAGAACCTTCCCATGCTGGATTTCCTGATCAGCCCGGCTTATGCCGCCGCTGCCCCCGCTGCCCAGAATCAACTCATGCAGTTGGCTCCGTTATTCATTCTCCTGATTCTGTTTTACTTCATGCTGATTCGCCCTCAGATGAAGCGTGCCAAGGATCACCGCAACCTGCTTGCCGCATTGTCGAAAGGTGATGAGGTCATGACTACCGGCGGCGTAGCCGGCAAGGTGCGCGATGTCGGTGAAACCTTTGTGTTATTGGAAATTGCAAAGGATGTGCAGGTGCGAATGCAGAAATCTGCTGTCAGCAGCGTGCTTCCCAAAGGCACTCTCGACACTCTATAAGAACTGCGACTGCTGCTGCGGTCGTGTACTGGTGGTGATTTGGCGATGAATCAGAATGTGACCTGGAAAGTATTCCTGTTGGCAGGAATCGTGGTGATGGGGGGGCTGTATGCGCTGCCCAACCTGTTTGGCGAGGATCTGGCCGTACAGGTATCACTGAGTTCAGGTGAGCCAGTCACCCAGTCGGTGGTGGAAGAGGCACAACGTGCACTGACAGCACAGAATCTGACCAGTACCGATATTGATGTAAGTGAAGGGCGTTTGCTGGTTCGGGTATCAGACGACAATACGCAGCTGAAAGCGGCGGATGCGCTCAAGCGAGCGCTGGGTCGTGATTACGTCGTGGCACTGAACCTGGCCCCGAGTACGCCGGCCTGGTTATCTGCATTGGGTGGACGCCCGATGGCGCTGGGTCTGGATCTTCGTGGTGGGGTGCACTTCCTGCTGGAGGTGGACATTCCGGCTGCGATCACGCAGACACGCGAACGTTATGCACAGGACATGCGGGCCGTATTGCGCAGGGAGCGCATTCGGACCAATCGCGATGAATGGGTCCAGGACGAGACAATTGTCATCCGCTTCCGTAATACGACTGATCGGGATCAGGCGCGTGACCTGCTGGAGGATGATTTCCGCGAATTGGATTTCTCTATGCCAGAGAGCGGCGAGCCGACCCTGACCTCGGTGTTGAGTGATGCGGAAAAGACGCGAATTGCCGAGTTTTCAATGAGTCAAAGCCTGACCACGCTGCGTAATCGTGTAAACGAGTTGGGCGTTGCCGAGCCCCTGGTTCAGCGTCAGGGTGCCAATCGCATCGTGGTGCAGTTGCCCGGTGTGCAGGACACGGCACGCGCAAAGGAAATCCTGGGCGCAACGGCTACGCTGGAATACCGTCTGGTCGCGGAGGATGAGGATCCCTATGCCGCGAAACGCAGTGGCATCGTGCCGCTGGATACCCAGTTGTATGACACCCGTGATGGCCGGCCGATCTTGCTCAAGCGAGAGGTCATAACAACCGGCGACCACATCACCGATGCCCAGTCGGGCATTGATACGGATTCCGGCAGTCCAGCAGTGTTTGTGACGCTCGACGGGCAAGGCGCCAAGAAGATGCTGGAGACCACCCAGAAGAACGTGAATCGCCGTATGGCGGTACTGTTCGTGGAGACCAAGGTCGAGACGCGCTACGTTGATGGCGAGGAAGTGCGCGAAAAGGTGCGTGTGGAAGAAGTCATTAACGACGCCGTGATTCGCGGTGTGTTCGGCAAGCGCTTCCAGACCACTGGTCTGGAATCCAACGAAGCGCGCAACCTGTCACTGTTACTGCGTGCCGGTGCCCTGCCGGCGCCGGTCGAGATAGTCGAGGAGCGCACGGTTGGCCCGAGCCTTGGGCAGGACAATATTGATCAGGGCAGACTGGCCGTGATTGTCGGGTTCCTGCTTGTGATCGTATTGATGGCCATCTACTACAAGCGATTTGGTCTCATCGCAAACTGCGCCCTGCTGCTGAATCTGGTATTCATCATCGCTGTACTGTCCTTGTTGCAGGCCACGCTGACCTTGCCGGGTATCGCGGGCATCGTGCTGACCGTGGGTATGGCGGTCGATGCCAATGTGCTGATTTTTGAACGTATTCGTGAGGAGCTGGCGTCGGGCAACACGCCCCAGTCGAGCATCAACGCGGGTTACGACAAGGCCTTTTCCTCGATCGCAGACGCCAATATCACCACCCTGATTGCGGCGCTCGTACTGTTTGGCTTCGGCACCGGCCCGATCAAGGGTTTTGCCGTAACGCTATCCATTGGCATCGTCACTTCTATGTTTACCGCCATCTTCGGCACCCGTGTGTTGGTGAACGCACTGTATGGCGGAAAGCGCCTGTCCAAGCTATCGATCTAGGCTGACCATGAGATTACTCCCTGAAAATATTGCCTTTGATTTCCTTGGCAAACGCCGTATAGCAGCTGCCCTCTCAATTTGCCTCCTGCTTGGCTCGTTCGTAAGTCTGGGAACGAAAGGACTCAATTTTGGCATCGACTTTACGGGCGGAGTCCTGATTGAAGTCGGCTACCCCGAAGCAGCAGAACTGCCGCTTGTTCGCGGTGCACTGGAGGGGGCCGGCTTTGATGACCTGACCGTCCAGCACTTCGGCACTTCACGTGATGTGCTGATCAGGCTGGTGCCCAGCGAAGAGGAATCATCGGCCGACCTGAGTAGCCGCGTGCTGAAGGCCTTGCAGGCGCAGGAGCCTGAGATCGAGATGCGCCGTGTGGAATTCGTTGGTCCCCAGGTGGGTGAGGAGCTTACGGAAAAGGGCGGCCTGGCGATGATCTACGCATTGATCGGTATTTTGATCTATGTCGCTGTACGCTTTCAGTGGAAGTTTGCATTGGGCTCAGTGGCCGCTTTGGCGCATGACGTGATCATCACACTCGGCTTGTTCTCTGTGCTATTTCTGCCATTCGATCTGACTGTGTTGGCCGCGCTGTTGGCCGTGATCGGTTATTCACTGAATGACACCATCGTGGTCTTTGATCGCATTCGCGAGAATTTCCTGCGGATGCGCAAGGGTGAGCCGATTGATGTCATGAACGCCTCGATTAACCAGACCCTGGCGCGCACCTTGATGACCAGCCTGACCACCTTGCTGGTGTTAATCGCGTTGTTCCTTCTGGGGGGTGAGGTGATTCATGGATTTGCTACCGCGCTCATCATTGGCGTGATAGTGGGTACCTATTCGTCGGTTTTTGTCGCCAGCGCCACGGCCCTGGCACTGGGCGTGACCCGCGAGGACTTGCTCCCACCAAAGCTGGACGAGGACGAACAGCAGGCTTGATCTGGACTGGGTTAGAGCCGAATCGGGGTATCGTCTATTGCCTAGTGCGGCTGATTACTTGAGCAAGGGGTTTAGCAATTCGCCCAGTTCGGCATGAATCTTCTGGTTACCAGCCAATACATTGCCGCTTTCAACCACATCTGACCTGGCATCTGTCAGGTCCGTGATTTTGCCCCCGGCTTCGCGAATCAGCAGTGCGCCGGCCGCAACATCCCAAGGCTGCAGGCCCTGTTCCCAGAAACCATCAAGCCGTCCGGCTGCTACATAGGCCAGATCAAGCGCCGCGGCACCGGGCCGCCGCACCCCCGACGTGTTTTGCATGACCGCCTTGAGCAGTGGGAGATAGGCATCCAGGTCCTGGTCACGGCGGTAGGGAAAGCCGGTCCCAATCAGGCTGTCAGCCAGCTTGCTGGTATTGCTTACGCGAATACGACGTCCATCCAGTTGCGCGCCGCTGCCTCGCATGGCCGTGAACAGTTCCTGGCTAAAGGGGGCGTAGATGACACCAATTTCCAACTCTGAACGGTCGCGAGCTGCGATCGATACAGCGAACTGTGGATTGCGATGCAGGAAATTGGTCGTGCCATCCAGCGGGTCGATGATCCACTGGATTTCGGTATTAGTGCGGCCGTCATGATCGCCGGATTCTTCGGCTAGAATGGCATGGCGCGGGTAGGCCTTGCGAATGCGATCAATGATGATGGCTTCTGCCGAACGGTCGACTTCCGACACATAATCATTGGCCTGCTTGGTCGTGACCTTGAGTTGGTCGGCCTGCTGATAGTGACGCATGATGAAATCGCCGGCAGCGCGTGCTGCGCCAATCGCCGTATTGAGCAATGGAGACATAGGCCAGAACCAGTAGTGAAAAGAACCGCACCCGATAGACGGGCGGCGCGTAGAATACCACAGCCATCGCTAATCCCAGCCTTTAAGTAAACATGCAAGCACTTGATAACGTCCACATCGTCCTGGTTGAAACCTCGCATCCCGGTAATATCGGATCAGCCGCTCGCGCGGCCAAGACGATGGGCATCAGTAAGCTGCGCATGGTACGGCCGCGACTCTATCCTCATGCCGATGCCACGGCTTTCGCGGCAGGTGCGAGCGAGATTCTCGAACAATCGCTGCAGTTCGATTCTCTGGCCGAGGCCATCAGTGATTGCCGTCTGGTGGTGGGCACGACGGCACGCAGAAGAGCGGTTGTCGCGCCGATTCTTTTGCCAGGGGAAGGCGCGCATAACCTGATTCAGGTGGCATCCAGCCAGCCGGTCGCTTTGGTGTTCGGGCGTGAGCGGACAGGACTGACCAACGAGGAACTGGATCTGTGCCAGCAATTGATCGAGATTCCGGCCAATCCCGATTACAGCTCGCTGAATCTGGGTGCGGCCGTGCAGGTGCTGAGCTATGAGTTGCGCAAGGCTGCACTAGAGGGTGTTGACAGTAGTGACCAGGATGAGGGGCGGGATCCACCGGCCAGCGCGGAACAGATTGAGCGCTTTTATACACATCTGGAGCAGGTCCTGATCGGAACCGGTTTTCTGGATGCCAGCAACCCGCGTTTTCTGATGCGGCGATTACGGCGCCTGTTTGGCAGGGCAGGACTGGATGAGCGAGAGGTGAATATTCTGCGCGGCATTCTGGGCAGCGTGGAAAAGCCACACCCGCCTTCTAACGATTGAGGCTGGTCGCATAACCACTGAGGCGCTATAATTCCAACCCCGGTGATCGGAATAAATCCCTATTTCGAAAAACCATCATTTAATCAAGGGTTAAGGAAGATGTTTGATCGCATCCGTGATGATGTAGGCGCGATATTTGAACGCGACCCGGCCGCGCGCGGCTGGCTGGAGGCGATCACCTGTTATCCGGGGCTGCACGCGATCTGGATGCATCGCCTGAGCCACTGGATGTGGACACATGGACTTAAGTGGCTGGCGCGGCTCAATTCACATCTGGCTCGCTGGCTGACGGGTATCGAGATTCATCCCGGCGCAACCATCGGGCGCCGGTTTTTCATTGACCATGGCATGGGCGTCGTGATCGGGGAAACAACCGAGATCGGTGATAACGTCACTCTTTACCAGGGCGTGACCCTTGGCGGTACATCCTGGGACCCTGGCAAGCGCCATCCCACGCTTGAGGATGGTGTGGTGGTGGGGGCTGGTGCCAAGGTGCTGGGCCCATTTACGGTTGGTGAGAATGCCCGTATAGGGTCCAATGCCGTGGTGGTTAAAGAGGTGCCGCCGGGCTGCACGGTAGTCGGTGTGCCGGGTCACCTTGTGCGCTGTGCGGATACCGAAGAGGCGGTGCCCGAGCATCGGGCCGCGCTGGCCAAAAAGATGGGATTTGATGCCTACGGGCTGACTCGTGAAATGCCCGACCCGGTCAGTAATGCCATCAATGCAATGCTGGATCACATTCACGGCATGGACACCCAGATGGAGAAAATCGGCGAGCAAATGCAGCAACTGGATCGGCATTTTCCCGACTTGAAGCTGCCCCCGCTGGAGGTCCCCGAGTTTGAGGACACTGGCGAGGATAAAGCGGCGCAGAAGAAAGCTGACGAGGTAGTGGAGCTGTGAAACTGACCACCAAGGGTCGCTATGCGGTAACTGCCATGCTGGACCTGACCCTGCATGACGATGGCAGCTGCCCGGTAGCCCTGTGTGATATTGCGCAGCGTCAGCATATCTCGCCGGCTTACCTGGAGCGTCTGTTCGCGGGCTTGCGCCGTCATGGCCTGGTCACTGCTACACGTGGTGCCAGTGGTGGTTACAGGTTGTCCCGTACAGCGGCGGAGATTTCGATTGCTGACGTCATGGCAGCTGTGAATGAAGACCTGGATGCAACTCGCTGCGGTGGTGACAAAACCTGTCATCAGGGCGAGGGCTGTATTACCCATGATCTTTGGGCAGACCTGACGCAGCACGTGCAGGATTACCTGCATGGCATCAGCCTGGCATCACTGGCAGAGCAGGGGCGGCAACACAGCACCGTGGCGGCAAGCACGGCGAGTCGGGAGTTTCCGCTTAGAAAACTGCGCGTGTCCTATGGCTTGCGCTAGGTGAGATCATGCCGATTTATTTTGATCACAACGCCACCACTGCGATTGATGCGCGTGTGCTTGAGGCCATGCAGCCTTATCTGGGCAGCGTGTTTGGTAATCCGTCCAGCCTGCACCGCTTTGGACGCAACGCCCGCGATGCAATTAACCATGCTCGCGAGCAGGTAGCTGCACTGGTGGGTGTGCAACCAGGCCAGATTGTGTTCACCAGCGGTGGCACAGAAGCGAATAATACAGCCCTGAAAGGTCTGGCCAGGGCAGGTGACCGGGTACTGATCAGTGCCATTGAACACCCATCGGTACTGGAACTGGATACGCCCTTGCGCGCCAGTGGTGTGGCGGTGGATTTCATTCCGGCAAGAGCGGCTGGTGATGTGGATGTGGATGCATTGCAGGCCTTGCTGGATGCCGGTGACGTGGGCCTGGTATCGGTGATGCGGGTTAATAACGAGACAGGCGTGATCCAGCCAATTGAGGAGATCGCCGATCGTGTGCGTGCCTCAGGAGCAATCCTGCACTGTGATGCCGTGCAGGCAGCCGGCAAGTTGCCACTGCGCTGGGCAGATACGGGTGCAGCTGCGATGACCCTGTCTTCACATAAAATCTATGGCCCCAAGGGTGTCGGGGCCTTGGTAATCAGCAAGACGCTGGAACTTACGCCACTCCTGCATGGAGGGGGGCATGAGCAAGGCCTGCGTGCGGGCACAGAAAATCTTTCGGCAATCGTCGGGTTCGGTCGGGCGGCGGAATTGGCGCTGGCCGAGTGCGACAAGCGAGCATCGCATTGCCTGGCACTGCGCCAACAGCTGGAAACCGGTTTGAAGGCTTTGCCCGGGATCGTGGTGTTTGGCGAGACTTGCGCGCGTCTTCCGAATACCTGCCAGTTTTCCGTCCCGGGGTTTGATGGAGAGGCGCTGCTGATGGCGCTGGATCGCCAAGCCATTGCCGTGTCCAGTGGTTCAGCCTGTTCCAGCGGCAAGGGTGAGCCCAGCCATGTGCTAATGGCCATGGGCGTAGACGAGGTGACTGCCCGTGGCGCCATTCGCGTCAGCCTGGGTAAGGACAGCACGTCCGGTGAGGTTGAGCAGTTTCTGGCTGTGCTCGGGGACCTGGTGGGTGCCAATGAGGCTGCTGCAGGCGGTCGTTTTTCCGGGGTAATGGGAGCGTAATCGTGCAGCCTGTTTATCTCGATTATGCAGCCACCACGCCGGTCGATCCGGCCGTAGCGGCCAATATGAACGAGTACCTCACTGCGGAGGGTGGCTTTGGCAACCCGGCTTCAAGACAACATGCCCAGGGACGCGTGGCTGCACAGGCGGTGGAGCGTGCCCGGCAACAGGTAGCGGATGCGTTACATGCAGATCCAGCAGAAATTATCTGGACTTCCGGTGCAACTGAATCGAACAACCTCGCTATCAAGGGTGTAACGGATGCGTATGCAGGTCAGGGCAGCCACCTGATTACGCTCAAGACGGAGCACAAATCGGTCGTCGACTGCTATCGACAGCTCGAACAGCGTGGTTGGCGGGTAACCTGGCTGGTGCCGGACGAAACAGGGCGCATTGACAGCCAGTCGGTTGAGGATGCGCTGACCGATGACACCGTTTTGGTATCGGTGATGGCGGTAAATAATGAAACCGGGGTCGTGCAGGATATCGCGGCGATTGGACAACTCACCCGGGCGCGTGGCGTTTTATTACATGTGGATGCTGCACAGGCCCTGGGAAAGATTCCCCTGAACGTCAACATCATGCAGGCTGACCTGGTCTCGGTATCGGCACACAAGTGCTATGGGCCGAAAGGAATAGGGGCACTGTATGTGTGTCGCCGGCCACGGGCGCGGCTCAACGCCCAGATGCATGGCGGGGGCCATGAGCGCGGACTGCGTTCGGGCACACTGCCTACCCACCAGATTGTGGGTCTTGGCAAGGCCTGTGAATTGGCGCTGGAAAATTTACATTCAGAGCCAGGACGAATTGCGGCCTTGCGCGACCGCCTTTGGCAGGGCCTGCAGTCAATGCCTGAGGTGTATCGCAACGGCAGTGATGCTTATTGCGCGGCCCATGTTCTGAATGTCAGCTTCGGCGGTGTGGATGGGGAGGCACTGCACGCTGGCCTGTCTCAGCAACTGGCCGTATCCAGTGGTTCAGCCTGCAGCGCGGCATCGCAGGAATCTTCCTACGTATTGCGTGCGCTCGGACGCGAAGATGAGCTGGCCTACGCAAGTATTCGGTTCAGCCTGGGGCGCTGGACAAGCGAGGGGGATATCGACTCTGCAGTGGCCGCCGTGGCAGCACAAGTCGAGCGCTTGCGAGCACTTTCTCCGATCTGGGGCGTGGCATGAACCACCCCGATTACAGCCCGGAAGTATGGCGATACTTCAATGATGCCAGTCGAGTTGGCCACCTGTCTGAAGAGGCCGTTTCTGCCGGACGGATCAGTGTCAGGGCCCATACGCATGGGTCACGAGCTGTCATGGTTATTCGGGCTCAGCTATCGGCAGGGTGTGTGGTCGATTGCCGATTTCAGGTCTATGGCTGCGTTTCGGCAATTGCCTGTGGGGCCTGGCTGGCACAGTGGCTCATCGACAAGGGCCTGGATGAGGCCAAAACACTCAGGGCCAGCGACATCGAAGCTGCCTTGCAGCTTGCGCCGATTAAGCGCCATTGCGCACTTCTGGCAGAAGATGCCCTGGGAATGTTATTGGTGGAATGGGGTCAAAATCAGGCGGCAGACGCCGCAAATTCGATGGTGGAAGCGACAGGTTAACTATGGCAATTGATTTAACGCCCAGCGCGGCAGCTCGTATCAAGGAACAATTGGCCAATCGTGGCAGTGGCATTGGGCTGCGTGTTGCCGTTAAGGCAACAGGCTGCAGTGGCTACGGCTATGTGATGGATTACGCTGATGATATTGGCGAAAATGACGCTGTATTTGAGGCCAATGGCGCGAGGCTAGTGATTGACCCGGAGAGTCTTGAGTTGCTGGACGGCTCCACCCTGGATTTTGTACGAGAAGGGCTGAATCGCATGTTTCGTTTCAATAATCCCAACGCAACGGGGGCCTGTGGTTGTGGGGAGAGCTTTACCGTGGACGAGGGTGCGGCGAGTTGACTCTGTGGCGTTGAGTGGCGGTGGGGCAGTACACAAGATAAAATCAGCAGGTTAAATCTTTTGGTTTGTTAGGTGCCGCCAGCTCTTGGCGGCAACTTATTTATACATTTGGAGTTTATTGAGTAATGGCTACTGAACGCACCCTTTCCATCATCAAGCCCGATGCTGTCGCCAAGAACGTGATCGGCGAAATCTACAGCCGTTTCGAGAAGGCAGGCCTGCAGATTGTGGCAGCCAAGATGAAACAGTTGAGCCGTGCCGAGGCTGAAGGTTTTTACGCGGTGCATGCCGAGCGTCCTTTCTTCAATGACCTGGTGTCTTTCATGATATCCGGCCCCGTTATGATCCAGGCGCTCGAGGGCGAAAATGCCATTGCAAAAAACCGTGAGCTGATGGGCGCAACCAATCCGGCCGAGGCCGATGCAGGGACCATCCGGGCAGATTTTGCCGAATCCATTGACGCCAATGCCGTACACGGCTCTGACGCCCCGGAAACGGCGGCGGTAGAAATCGCGTATTTTTTCGGTGACGACGAGATCTGCAGCCGCGGCTAGGGCTGCTCGCGACTAAGGTATGTCCAAACTTAACCTGTTCGGCCTGGATCGTGCAGCAATGCGCGAGCAGTTCGCTGCCTGGGATGAAAAACCATTCCGCGCCGATCAGGTTATGCAATGGATTTATGGCCGAGGCGTGGATGATTTCGCGGCCATGACCAATCTCGCCAAGAATCTGCGCGCCAAGCTGATTGAGTTGGCTGAGGTGCGCATTCCGGAGCTGATTGCAGAACAGTGTAGCGAGGATGGCACGCGTAAGTGGGTGCTGCGCCTGGCAGGCGGTAATGCGGTCGAGACCGTTTATATTCCGGAAAAAGATCGAGGCACACTGTGCATCTCTTCGCAGGTGGGCTGTGCGCTGGATTGCAGCTTCTGCTCTACCGGCAAGCAGGGTCTGAATCGAAACATGACCACGGCCGAAATTATCAGCCAGGTCTGGTTCGCCAATCGCAGTATCGGTGTCGCGTCCCAGGAAGCCAAAGGGAGCACCAATAAAGCCAAGCGCGCGATCACGAATGTGGTGTTCATGGGGATGGGCGAACCTTTGGCGAACTTCAATGAGGTGCTGCCGGCCATCCGCATTCTGCTGGATGACTATGGTTACGGCATGTCGAAACGACGCGTCACCGTCAGTACCTCCGGTCTGGTGCCATTCATGGATCGCCTGCATGAGGCCGTTGACGTGGCGCTGGCTGTTTCATTGCATGCACCGACGGATGCCTTGCGTGATGAACTGGTGCCTATCAATCGCAAGTATCCCATTGCTGATCTGATGGATGCCTGCGATCGTTATATACATGGCAAGCCAAATCGCGCGCATGTGCTTTACGAGTACGTAATGTTGGATGGCGTGAACGACAGCCCTGCCGAGGCACGCGCGTTGGCGCGGCTGCTGGGACAACGCCAAGCCAAGGTAAACCTCATCCCATTCAACCCATTCCCGGGCACGGACTACAAACGTTCTCCTGCTCAGCGTATCGTCGCATTCCGCGATATCCTCAATAAGCATGGCGTGATTGCGACGGTCAGGCGCACGCGCGGCGATGATATTGATGCCGCCTGTGGGCAGCTTGTGGGGCGTGTGCAGAACCGGCAACGACAGCGTTTGGGTGATATTGCAGTGCGTACTGAATCTGCCCGTCCGGCAAGTTTGAGGCCTGGCGTATGAAAATGAGAACAGCCCTTCTGGTGGTGAGCCTGCTGGCGATGGCTGGTTGCGTAAATCAACCCTCGCGCTTTGGGGGCAGCACCAACACGGAGCAGGCCGCCAAGGCGAATGCCGACCTTGGCTTCGAGTACATGCGTCAGGGTGACTACCCCCGTGCGCTGTCCAAGCTGCGTAAGGCATTGGAGCAGGCGCCCCATGAGCCGCAGGCACATAGCGGAATCGCTTTGCTCTATCAGCAACTCGAAGAGTATGGGCAGGCCGAAGTCCACTTCAAGAAGGCGTTGTCACTGTCGAAATCTGATCCCAATATCATGAATAATTACGCCGTGTTCCTGTGTGGCCGTGGAAGGCATCAGGAGGCATTGGGCTTTTTCATGAAAGTGGCGGCCAGTCCGCTGTACCCGCAGCCTGAGTCGGCCTATACCAATGCCGGGGTCTGTGCGCGTCGCATCCCCGACATGCAGATGGCCGAGACTCACTTCCGAGAGGCGTTACGTCGCAACCCGCGCTATGCAGAGGCGCTAGCCCAGATGGCATTTATCAGCTATGACCGTGGTGATTACCTGCGGACACGCGCCTTTGTCCAGCGTTTCGAGTCGGTAGCGCCTGAGTCTCCGCAAATGCTCGCCCTTGCGATGCGTACTGAGCGACAATTGGGCAATGGTGCAGCCGCTGATGCATATGAGCAGCGCTTGCGTACTACTTATCCAGAAATCAATACGCGGTGATGTGAGCGCCAAGCAGACACGCAGGATTAAGCAAATTGAATGAGCAGTAAAGAAGTCAGGCCAGGCAGGGAATAGCATGAGCCAGCAGCCCCCAGAATCCGACGATCAGGAAAAGCCGCCGGTTAACCCGAGTCGCAAACAGGACCATGCTCCAGAGGATGAGCGCTTCGTACTGGTGCCCGAGGCAGAGCCTAATAAGAGGCGCTGGCTGTCCCGGGAGCCGGCAAGTGTTGGCGCGAATACTTACGAACCAAGGCAGTTTGATCTCAGCAGCCTGCCCGATGAGGCGGAAGTCGGTTCGAACAAGGATGCCGAATCCCAAGCCACCCCCCCAGTGGGATATGTATCCGAACCCCGGCCTGTTCAAGCCAGTCGTCGGCCGCCGCACAAGCCGGTAGTCAGTGCCTCCTCTGAGGAATTGCCCCCTCTGGGCTTTGTTTCAGAGGCGCGCCCCGTACGGCCGGAGCCGCAGGCGAGCGCGTCACCCCCGCCGCGCCTGGGATTTATTTCACGCAATGAAATTGAAAAAAATGCCCGTCCAGCAGATATGCAACCGCCGGTCGAGGAAACTGAACAAACCGAACCATCAGGTTTGGATATAACGCCGCCACTGGGGTATGTCTCTGAGCCGGTCGTTATTGCGCGTCGACCGGTGGAAAAAGCCGATGAGCCCGATGCGGTTGCCGCTCTGTTCGAGAATCAGCAGGAAGAGTCCGGCCTGCCACCTTTGGAAGCAGAGATAGAACCCGAGGTGTTGCAACCGCTGTCCATGCCAGAGACACCGGCCAGGGAAGAAATCAGTGAACCGGCTTTCGTGGAGCTGCCTGATTCCAGGGGTGTTTCTGGGCAAGAGGCTAAGGTTACGAGCGCAGCAGTTGACGCCAGACCGGTGGCGGATGATGACGCACAGGTAAATACGACAGAGAGTGCATCGGCGAGCGAAGAAGCATTGACCGCTGGCGGCATGTTGCGTCACGAACGCCTTAAACGAGGATTGACCCAGGAAGATATTGTCCTGCAGACGCACATGACCCTTGAAACGGTTAAGGCCCTGGAGGAAGACCGCGACCCGCCGCAGAGTGCCTGGGTATATGTGCGTGGTTTCTACAGGCGCTATGCCAAGGCGTTGGGTATTCCCGAGGAGCCACTGCTGGAAGCGCATCAGTCGGCTGCAGGTCAGGCACCCCAGCAGGCACATGTTTCGCTCGAATGGGCACCGAAGGATGTAAGCCCCAAACCCGGCATGTCGAAGCACTTGCTTGTGGTTTTTTTCAGCATTGCGCTCGGCGTGTTGGCATGGTGGTTGTTGCCCATAGTGAAGACCTACGTGAGCAGCCCCGAAACAGTTGAGTCAGCCAAGGCTTTATCCAGCAGCCTGGCCAGCACGTTACAATCCACCACCGAGAAGGTGAAAAGTAAAAGTTCAGACCTGTATGAACTGGCATCAGAAAAAGTAACCACCGGGGCGCAGCAGGCAAGGCAGCAAGCCAGCCGGATTATGGACTCTGCGCGTGGAAAGGATGTGCCTGCGCAAACCTCAGCGATTGCCACAGTTCCAGAAGCTGCGCCTGCCCAGCCGGAGCCCAGGGAGCCGGAAACCATGGACGATTATGAGTCTGCGGAACCATACCCGGAGGAAAATGCCTTACAGGGTCAAAGTGAACCAGCCACGAGTACAGCACAGCCAGTTCAGGCGGTGGGTATAACGCCGACGCCAGAGTCCTCGCCCGCCAGTCAACCTGCTGCAACGGTTAACGGCAGCCTGGAATTGGCGCTCTCGAGACAGTCCTGGGTGAGTGTCACCGATGGCAATGGGCAGTTCCTGTTTGAAGGCATGTTGGAAGGAGGGGTGAAGCGAAGCTTCGAGGGCTTGCCACCGCTGGTTTTGTTTCTGGGCACTGCCACGGCGGTTGATGTGCGATACAACGGTCAGGACGTCGAGATTTCCAGCCATTTACGCCCGAATGGTACAGCTCGTATCGAGTTGGGCGGCGAATAGTTCGCCTCTCTGACATCAATCAAACTACGGTCGATATGCAAAGTCATCACATTATTCAACGTCGCAAGTCCCGCCAGGTCATGGTCGGCAGTGTGGCTGTGGGCGGCGATGCACCGATCGCAGTGCAGAGCATGACCAATACTGATACCAGCGATGTGGCGGCTACAGTGGCCCAGATCAGGGATCTGCAGCAGGCTGGTGCCGACATTGTTCGCGTATCGGTGCCGACCTTGCCTGAAGCCCAGGCCTTCGGTGAAATCCGCAGGCAGGTAGACATTCCACTGGTTGCCGATATTCATTTCAACTATAAATGTGCGCTGGCAGCCGCAGAGCAGGGCGCGGACTGCCTGCGTATCAACCCGGGCAATATAGGTGGGGAGAAAAAGGTACGCGAGGTCATTGATTGCGCTACCTATCATGGCGTGCCGATTCGCATTGGTGTCAATGCCGGTTCGCTGGAAAAGGATCTGCAGGAGAAATACGGCGAGCCTAATGCAGACGCATTGGTGGAATCCGCACTCAGGCATATAGAGATTCTGGATCGCCATAATTTCACTGAATACAAGGTCAGTCTCAAGGCCTCTGAGGTGTT
>JBFKKS010000011.1:0-24043 GCA_041630955.1 Nevskiales bacterium | reverse complement strand
TTTATTGGACTTCTGCCTCAAGCAAAGCGGGGATTGCCCCGATCAATGCGGCTTTAGGAGGGCATTGTGGTGTACTGGTTGGACAGTCAGGTGTCGGCAAGTCTTCTCTGATTAACGCTCTTGTCCCTGATCACGCACCCAGAACTCAAACGCTATCCGTTGCAGCAGGCACCGGGCGCCATACCACCACTGCTACTCGTCTCTATCATCTGCCCGACCACAGTGGGCAGGTAATCGACTCACCGGGCGTGCGTGATTTCCGTATCTGGGCAATGCCCGCACAGGAGTTCATGCATGGATTCAGGGAATTTCGTGAATACCTGGGTCTGTGCAAATTCAATAATTGCCTGCACATCAGTGAGCCGGAATGCCCGATTCGTGATGCAGTTGCAGATGGCCGCATCGATCAGCGACGTTACGACAGTTACTGCCGATTACTTGAACAGGTTACGCAGGCCCCGTCGCATTAAAACAGTCGTTCTAAAGCGTCTTGCGACCACTCAACGCATGCGCAAGAGTTCCGCTGTCTACGTACTCAAGCTCACCGCCCATTGGAATCCCGTGCGCGATACGGCTAACCCCAACTGCATAGCGTCGCCCCAACTCGGCGAGATAATGAGCCGTTGCCTCGCCCTCTACGGTTGAATTGGTTGCCACAATCAGTTCCTTCACCTCACCTTCTTTTAGGCGTTCTTCCAGCAGGCTCAAACCAAGTGCCTCAGGTCCTACGCCATCCAGCGGCGATAAGTGTCCCATCAATACGAAATACATGCCGTTGTAGCCAGCTGCATGCTCTATCGCCATGACATCGGCCGGTCCTTCCACAGCACAAAGCAGGCTTGAATCCCTACGAGGTGACGCACAGTATTCACAGAGTTCATCCTCTGCAAACATGCGACATTGTCTACAAGGGCGGATATGCTCCAGGGCGTCCTGTACCGCCGTACTAATCTGACGAGCCCCCTCGGGGTCTTGGTGCAATAGATGAAAGGCCATGCGCTGGGCTGATTTGGGGCCAACGCCAGGCAATATACGTAGTGCCTCGATCAACTGCTGAAGCCGTGGGGTATGTCGCATTGCCAGAACCGGAAACTACATCGGCATCTTGAAGCCAGCGGGAAGGTTAAGCCCCCCCGTCAGTTCTGCGGTCTTTTCTTCCATGGTGCTTCTTACACGCTGTACCGTATCGTTAACCGCTGCGGCGATAAGATCTTCAATAAATTCTTTATCCTCGCCCAGAATGCTGTCATCCAGCTCAATGCGAGTCACTTCGTTACGGCCATTCATGGTTACCTTGACCATGCCTGCCCCGGATTCACCGCAGACTTCCATCTTTGCCAGTTCCTCCTGCATGCTCTGCATCTTGGCCTGCATTTCCTGTGCCTGACGCATCAGATTGCCTATTGCTCCTTTCATGTTCCTTCCTCAAATATGCTTAAAGATGTGATTAATCGACGGCCTCAACTGATCCAGGGTGAAGCTGCGCACCAAATCGTTCTCCGATCGCATTCACCCGTGGGTCTGCGGCCAGGGCTGCCTCAGCCTGGCGCTGGCGCTCTCGCTCGCCACTCGCCTCTATGGCTGCTGGCGTTGGCGCCTCCGGCTCTACTAGTTCAATGGAAATCGTTGTAGCCGCGCCAAACTTTTCCTTCAGTGCCTGTTCGAGTGCCGTCTTGTGCCGGTCACCAAACAGTGCTTCATGATTGGGCGAAAGACGGAGCAGAAATTGGTTTTCGCTGTAGTCCACCCAGGCACAATGACGTGCCATCTGATCAGCCATACCTACCAGTCCAAGTTGGCTCACCAGGTCCGCCCAGGCTTCCGGGCCTGCTTGGGCCGGAAGTCTGGTGGCTTCAGGGGTGCTGCTCACATCCCGTGTCGGTTGCAATTCCTGCACCGCCGGCTGCGCGGAATCTGATTCTGGTTGGCTTGATACGACAGTAGCTGTTTTTTCACTGGTAGGCTGTTTGTCCTGCATCTGCCTGTCAGGGTCCGCTACCTGCTTTGATGCCTTACGCCTGAGACTCGAGTCTGGCTCCTCAGTATGTGGTGGTTGAACCTCTGAAAATGACAGCATGCGCAGTAAAGTCATTTCAAAGCCACTGCGTGGGTCCGGGGCAAGGGACAAATCACGTTTGCCAGTGATTGCAATCTGGTATAGCAACTGCACGTCTTCTGGCGTGAAAACACTTGCCAGACGATGCTGTTCAGATGTGAGTTCATCATCATCGGAAGCCAGATCAGGAAGCAACTGAAAAACCGCAATGCGTTGGAGAAAATAGGCCAGTTCATTCAGGGCGGTGGCATAGTCCGGCGCCTGTTCATCCAGCCTGTTAATCGCATCAAACAGTCCACCTGCATCACTAATGGCCAATGCGTCCAGCAGCGCCACCACATCACGTCGCGCAATGCTTCCCAGCATTTCGCCGACATCGTCAGTTTTAAGCTGTCCGTGACCAAAGGCAATTGCCTGATCCAGAAGGCTAATCCCGTCGCGCAGGCTTCCGTCAGCGGCACGCGCCAGAAGTTCGGTCGCCCCTGTTTCGTAATTAACCCCCTCCTCATCAAGGATGGATTGCAGACGCCCCTGTATATCACGTCGTGGTAATTGCTTCAGGTGAAATTGCAGGCAGCGTGACAAAACCGTGATAGGCAATTTTTGTGGGTCTGTGGTTGCCAGCAGGAAGCGCACATGTTCAGGCGGCTCCTCAAGAGTCTTCAATAACGCATTGAATGCACTCTTTGAAAGCATGTGGACTTCGTCTATCAAGTAAACCTTGCAGCGTCCACGGGCCGGTGCGTACTGCACGTTATTCAACAGTTCCCGTGTATCGTCCACGCCGGTGCGTGATGCGGCATCCACCTCTATCAGGTCAACAAACCTTCCCTGTTCGATGGCAAGGCAATTCTCGCATTTCCCGCAAGGCTCCGCGGTTACGCCCTGCTCACAGTTCAGCCCCTTGGCTACCAGACGACCCAGCGTAGTTTTACCTACGCCGCGTGTGCCTGAAAACAGTAGCGCGTGGTGCAGACGATCATTATCCAGCCCATGTTGCAGCGCACGAACTACGTGCTCTTGCCCCACCAGTTCATCGAAGCGTTGAGGACGCCATTTGCGCGCCAGTGCCTGATAACTCATTGCCCGCCTTATCTGTCAAATTGGAAGCTACTGATCATACCGCGTTAGGCACTTGCGGGCAGTCCTGAATGGAATTAGGAGGCAGGCCGCCCCAGCCACACACCGGCGCCCGAATCCACTGTTACCGTTGCTCCCTTCCGGGCCTGGCGGGGTTGGCAGTTTCTCGTCGCGGCGGCACCAGAACGGCCTACCATTGAACTTTAACTCTCCCAATTACAGGGAGGATTATTGCGTACATCCCTGTACTCCACTCTTCGTTTGCTCAGAGCCGCGCTAAAGCACGTTAAACCCGCGTCCTGCGGAGTTTAATCGAACCCTTTTGCCGGGTTCGAAACCCATGTCATCAATTCCCTAAAGGGGTATTAATATACCCCTTTAGGGAATTGGCGGAGAGGGAGGGATTCGAACCCTCGATACGGGGTTACCGTATACACACTTTCCAGGCGTGCGCCTTCAGCCACTCGGCCACCTCTCCACATTAAAACCCTTGGCAGTTTCTGATCGCTCAAAACTGCCTTTCAACAACTGTCTGGCTGAATTGGTTCTAAATTCGCACTTCCTGCGCTCATCAAGAACCCCGGCCTTCGGCTCCTACCTCAGGCGTTCGGCCTGCATCGAGCTATGCTCGCTGCCTGGATGGCCTCACCCACTCGGCCACCTCTCCACATTAAAACTCT
Organism: Nevskiales bacterium; assembly: GCA_041630955.1. Taxonomy (GTDB): domain Bacteria; phylum Pseudomonadota; class Gammaproteobacteria; order Nevskiales; family CAJXLF01; genus JBFKKS01. The sequence continues at coordinate 20,227 of JBFKKS010000011.1, read as the reverse complement.
TTGCTATCCCTTTATAAGCCAGCCCCAAAGCCTTTTTGCCTGGTGCCTGACTAAACTGCTCATTGGCTCTCAAGAACGAATGAATAGGAACTGCGGGCGCGCATACTACCAAATTGCGCGCGCTTGTTCAGGCCTCATCACGCATCCGCGGTGGAATCTCAAGGCAGGGCCTTGACTCACTGATTGCCGAACGCTCATCGCCGCTCACGGGCGGGATCATCATGTTGGGGTCCGGCGCGGGCACTTCCATTCCCGGAGGTGCAGACAACGTCGGATATTCCCTGGCGTGATTAAATTCGCGTTCCTGCTCACAGTATTTCTTGGCGCAGCCTGAAGTCAGTACAAGACAGACCATTACGAACAACATGCGCATCATTCAAACACTCCAGCAGTTTCGAGGGCGGCGCGAACTTCGTTATGGTAGCGCACATCCAATTCAGTAAGTGGCAGTCGAATACCTGCCTCAATTCGCCCCATTTCCTTTAGAGCCCACTTAACCGGTATGGGGTTGGGCTCAACAAAGAGCTTGTCATGCAAGGCCGCCAAGCGCGTGTCCAGTGTCTCGGCCTTTTCGCGATCACCTTGTATTGCCGCCATACACATTTCGTGCATTAGTCGTGGTGCCACATTAGCCGTAACAGATATATCGCCCTTGCACCCCATCAAAAGGGAAGCGCAGGCGGTCGCATCATCCCCCGTGTAAACCGCTATCCGGTCGCCGCTACAGTCCAGTTGTGCCTGTATCCTTACCAGTTCCCCCTTCGCTTCTTTAAGCCCTACGATATTCGGGTGGGTGGCCAACCGGGCCACCGTTTCTGGCAGCATATCGCATCCGGTGCGTCCGGGAACGTTATACAAAATTTGAGGAATTTCCACCGCGTCTGCCACTGCAGAGTAATGCCTGTAAAGGCCTTCCTGAGTGGGCTTGTTGTAATACGGTGTCACCAGCAGGCAGGCATCTGCACCAGCCAACCTTGCTGAATCGGTGAGTTCAATCGCTTCGCGCGTGGCATTCGCTCCCGTGCCGGCAATCACAGGCACACGCCCTGCAACCAGTTCTACTACACGCCGGATTACAGCGATATGCTCTTCACAATCAAGCGTGGCAGACTCTCCGGTGGTCCCCATGGCCACGATCGCGTCTGTACCTTCCTCGATATGCCATTCGACAAGCGCATCCAGTGCCGACTGATCTATACGACCATCGAGATGCATGGGGGTAACCAGCGCAACGATGCTACCGGTGATCATCATTCTTCATCCAGGGTGATTTCAAGCGCCGAAGTATAACTTACTGGCGAGGTTTTCAGTCGCCCGAGAGCGTATCTAGCAGTGCCAGTATCTCTGCCGTTCTGGCCTGCACAAGAGCCTCGTCACCCCGCGATTCCACATTTAGCCGCACCAGTGGCTCAGTGTTGGACTTACGCAGATTAAAGCGCCACGCGCCACAATCCATGCTGATACCGTCCACAACTGTTTCTGACAATGCCTCAGGACGGAAATGTTGCGCCACCATTTCCAGCGCTGTATCTGCGTCAGAAACCTGCCTGTTGATCTCCCCGCTGGCTGGATACAGCGTTATGCGCTCCGCCAACAGGCTTGAGAGTGGGCGTTTCGACTGGCACAGCATTTGTGCAACAAGTAGCCAGGGAATGTTTCCATTGTCGCAATAAGCGAAGTCGCGGAAATAATGATGCGCGCTCATTTCTCCACCATAGATCGCATCCTCGGTCCGCATTCTCGCCTTAATGAAAGCATGCCCGGCCTTGGTCTGAACGGCCACGCCACCCGCGCCAGCCACAATATCCTGTGTATTCCATTCCAGCCTGGGGTCATGCACGATACGCGCTCCTGGCTCCCGCGCTAGCAGCGCCTGGGCAATTAACCCCACGATGTAATAGCCCTCGACGAATTCACCTCGTTCATCAAACAGAAAACAACGATCAAAATCGCCATCCCAAGCCACGCCCATGTCGGCCCTATTGGCGCGCACGGCTTCGGACGTGACCGCCCTGCATTCGGGCAACAGAGGATTCGGGACCCCATTCGGAAAATTACCGTCGGGCTCATGCTGCAGCCTGATCAACTCAAAAGGCAGTTTATCTGCCAGTTCATCAATCACCAGGCCGGCCGTGCCATTCCCGGCATTAACGACAATCTTCAGCTTGCTTAACTGCTTGGCTTCCACGAAGCCCAACAGGAAATTCGCATAGGCCTGGCGAAGATTCACTCTTCGCCGTGCACCCGGGTTGTCCACTGGCTCAAACTCGGCCTCGGCGGTCAGCAACTCAATGTCGTTTAGTCCATCATCACTGCTTATAGGCCGCGCATCCTCACGTACCAGCTTCAGCCCATTGTAGTCGGGCGGGTTATGGCTTGCCGTCAGCATGATACCGCCGCCACAACCCTGGCTAAACGTTGCGTAGTACACCTCTTCTGTACCACAGAGCCCGATATCCAGAACATCTGCCCCACCCTCAGTAAGCCCCCTTATCAGAGACTCGACCAGTACGGGGCTGCTAAGGCGCGCATCGTGGCCTACCACCACGTCGTCTGGACGCAGCCATTGGGCGTAGGCACGACCTATGCGGTATACCAGCTGCGGATTCAGTTCATCTGGAACTCGCCCACGAATATCGTAAGCCTTGAAACAGGGGAAATGACTGGCCATTAACTGGCTACGCGCCCGTAGGTGTCCTCATAACGGACGATGTCATCCTCGCCCAGATAGTCCCCAGACTGGATTTCAATCAGTTCCAGTGGGCTTGCGCCGGGATTAATGAGTCGGTGCTTACAGCCAATTGGGATATAGGTAGACTGATTTTCGCTTAACAACAACACTTCACCGTCGCAATGTGCCTCAGCAGTCCCATGCACGACCACCCAGTGTTCCGCGCGATGATGATGCATTTGCAGAGACAGGCGCGCGCCCGGCTTCACCACGATCTTCTTAACCTGAAACCGAGGACCCTTTACCAGCGTTTCGTAGGAGCCCCATGGGCGCTCCACCTTGCGATGATTAAGTACTTCATCACGCTTGGCCAGCGTGAGCTCTTTGACCAGCGTCTTGACCTGCTGTAATTGATTCTTGTGAGCAACCAGAACGGCATCTGCCGTTTCAATAACCACCTGATCCTGCAAACCGATGGCGGCAACAAGCCGCTGTTCGCTCCGCAACAGGCAATTACTGTTACCCAGGCTCATCACATCGCCCTGCTCGACGTTTCCGCTTGCATCGGGCCCCGAGGCCTGTGCAACTGCATCCCAGCTACCCAGGTCACTCCAGCCGGCCTCAAGTGGCAGCACAACAGCCCCAGATGTCTTTTCCATTACCGCGTAATCAATTGAATCAGTCGGTGACGCACTGAAAGAATCGGCATCCAGGCGAATAAAATCCTTCTCTCGCTGCGCCTTTTGATGCGCTTGGACACAGGCTGCGTATATTTCAGGGGCCAGCGCCTTTAACTGGTCCAGGTAATCCCCCGCCCGAAACATGAACATTCCGCTGTTCCAGTAATACCCCCCTTCATCAAGGTACTGTCTTGCAGTGTCCAGATCCGGCTTTTCGGTAAAACTCAGCAAAGGCAGGACAGCACTGTCACCCATCTCGGCCTGTATGTAGCCATATCCAGTTGCGGGGCTATCCGGCACGATTCCGAAAGTCACCATCCGCCCATCAAGCGCCTGCTTGTAGCCGAGTTGAACCGTTTTCTGGAAGCTCTGAACATCCGCGATCACGTGATCCGATGGCAGAACCAGTAACACCGGATTTTCAGCCCCTTCTGCAAGGGCCTCTAGCGCTGCAACCGCGATTGCCGGCGCAGTATCCCGGCCCACAGGCTCCAGCAATATGTGGGCGTCTTCCAGGCCAACGGCACGCATCTGCTCGGCCACTACGAAACGATGTTCCTCGCCACACACAATAATGGCTGTCACCAGAGGAAGTCCCGCCAGTCGCCTGGCAGTAGCCTGAAGCTGGCTTTCCGGGCCTGTGAGTGGCAGAAACTGTTTCGGAAACAGTTCACGCGACAGTGGCCAAAGCCGAGTGCCTGAGCCACCGGCCAACAGAACGGGAGTAATCATATTGGAATGGGCTGGCTTAAATTGCGGGTTAATAACTGAATATTCAATCAGTTGACTGAATGCAATGCTCGCATAGTCTGGTCAGCTTGCCTACCTGATTCTCGGCCCGGAGAACATTGAATTGGCGAAACTGCTTGTTACCCCTTGCACCCCCTGCTATGAGGATTAAACTGCGTGAAACCATTCATCACCCAAGCCGGGCTAAAGATGCGATTACAAAGGGGCAGTCAATTGTTGCTGCAAACCGAATTTCGAACGCTCAAGCTAACGCATGAATAATGCTGCCACGGAGAATGGACGGCTGCTTGCCATTACGGCAGTTGGACCAAATGCTGAACATCTGGGCCTGGAACTCGTACGAGGCATTTTGAAAAGGGATTGCCGCCTGCATGACTGCCGCATCGCCCCACTTGGCGACAGTTTGAGTGCCAGCTTTCTGGTGGCCGGTAATTGGAGCGCGCTGGGACGACTGGAAAGCGCCTTACCCACCCTGGCTGAAAACCTGGGCCTGCAGATTCACTTCAGGCGTACAAGCGAAAACCCACCTCGCTCAGAGTACCGCCCGTATGGCGTTGAGGTCATAGCGCCTCAGCGCGCGGATTTGCTTATTCATGTACTCGAATTCTTCAAGTCACATGAAGTTCACCTGAGTGAAATAGTGATGCAAAACTATCATTCCAATCATACTGGTGCAGCCATGTCTAATCTGCAATTAATGGCGCATATACCGGTTACCCAACACCCGCAGAGCATGCGTGAAGCCTTTATGGATCTGTGTGACGAGCTGAATGCGGATGGACTCCTAGACCCCATCAAGACCTGAGAATGTTGTACAAGAGGATATTATGACCGTAGAGATAGGACAGACTGTAAAGGATTTCTGCCTTCCGGCGACCGGCGGGCGCGATATCAACCTTAAGGATTATCGTGGCAAGAATCTGGTGCTGTATTTCTATCCAAAGGACAACACACCTGGCTGTACACAGGAAGGGCAGGACTTCCGCGACATGTACGATCAGTTCAAAGCAGCGAATGCTGAGATTGTTGGCGTCTCTCGAGATAGTGTACGTTCACATGAAAACTTCAAAGCGAAGTACGATTTCCCCTTCCCTCTGCTCTCCGATAAGGAAGAGGTACTCTGTAAGCAGTTTGACGTGATAAAAGAGAAAAAACTCTACGGCCGTCAATATATGGGAGTCGACCGCTCTACATTTCTGATTGATACCAATGCCGTACTGCGTAATGAATGGCGCAGCGTTAAGGTCAAAGGCCACGCCGAAGCCGTACTAGAGGCACTGAAAGCACTATGACTGTTAGCAAACTGCCACTGGACAAGCCACCTGCCGAGATGCCCTTGGCGGGCAAGCGTCTTTTTGTACTTGATACGAATGTCTTGATGCATGACCCCACTGCCCTGTTCCGCTTTGAGGAACATGACATCTTCCTGCCAATGGTAGTACTGGAAGAATTGGATGCAGGGAAAAAGGGGTTGACCGAAACAGCTCGCAATGTAAGGCAGGTCAGTCGCTTTCTGGATGAGCTATTGCGTGATAACGATCATGCAGAAATAGAACATGGCCTGAGCCTGCCAAGTGCCGCTGCCAACATATCTGGTGATTCCGAGGGCAGTTACGGACGCTTGTTTTTCCAGACCCAGCCACCTACCGCTGCTCTGCCAGAGCTCTTGCCAGGCAACAAGCCTGATAACAGCATCCTCGTCACTACGCTGGACCTTAAAACCAAGCACCCTGACAGGCAGGTCACACTGGTTTCAAAAGACATCAACCTGCGGATCAAGGCCGCTGCGATTGGCGTCCAGTCTGAAGACTACTCCAATGACAAGGTACTGGATGACCTTGATCTCCTGTACACCGGCTATAGCATGCTGGATACGGACTTCTGGGATTCCCATGGCCAGGAAATGGATTCGTGGCAGGAGGCCGATCATACCTATTATCGTGTACAGGGCCCTCAGTCAGCTGACTGGATTAAAAACCAGTTCCTCTATTTTCCGGACAACAGTGGTCCCGAGTTCACAGTGCGTGAGCAGGAAGAAGATGGAGCCGTCCTGGAACTGATTACCGACTATCGCAGCGGCAAACATTCCGTCTGGGGGATTCATGCTCGTAACCAGGAACAGAACTTCGCGCTTAACCTGTTGATGGATCCTGAGATTGATTTTGTCACCCTGCTCGGCGCTGCAGGTACCGGCAAGACATTGCTAGCCCTGGCGGCTGGACTGGCCCAAACCCTTGATGACAGCCGCTTTCGCGAGATCATTATGACGCGCGTTACCGTGCCTGTGGGCGAGGATATCGGCTTCTTGCCAGGCACTGAGGAAGAGAAGATGACGCCCTGGATGGGGGCCTTGATGGACAACCTGGAGGTGCTAACGGGCACCCCCGAAAGTAGCGATTGGGAACGTGCTGCTGCCAACGACCTGCTCGCCAAACGCATCAAGATTCGCTCTATGAATTTCATGCGCGGGCGTACATTCCTCAATCGCTTCCTGATTGTGGATGAAGCGCAAAACCTGACACCAAAGCAGATGAAAACGCTAATCACGCGTGCTGGCCCCGGCAGTAAGGTTGTATGCCTGGGCAACCTGAGCCAGATTGATACGCCCTATCTGACCGAGACAACCTCAGGGCTCACGACCGTGGTAGATCGATTCAGGCACTGGGCGCATGCGGGTCATGTCACTCTCGCACGCGGCGAACGCTCTAGACTGGCTGCCTACGCCTCTTCCAAGCTGTAGACAGAGGGTTTTTTGCTTTACTTCTAATCGGCCTGAGCCGTTGTTGACGACTGGTTTAGCTGGCCCCTTGGCCAGGCGCGCATGACGGCATTGACTACCGTCGCCAGGGGAATGGCAAAAAATACCCCCCAGAAACCCCAGATGCCGCCGAAGAAAAGCACTGCTGCAATGATCGCTACCGGGTGCAGGTCCACCGCTTCAGAGAACAATAAGGGAACGACTATATTGCCGTCGATTGCCTGAATGATTCCGTAGGCCAGCATAAGGTAGACAAAGTCAGCATTGGCACCCCATTGTGCATAGGCAACAAACGCGACCGGCACGGTTACCACCATAGCACCCAGGTAGGGTACGAGCACCGACACCCCGACCAGCACAGAAAGCAGCATGGCGTAATTCAGGCCCAGTAGCGTAAAGCTGATATAGCTCGCAACCCAGACGATCATTATCTCTACGCCCTTCCCGCGTATGTAGTTAGCGAGCTGCACATCAACCTCATCCCACACACGTCCGATCAGCCCGCCTTGCTGCGGAATAAAACCACGTGCCCAGCTTTGCAGTCGTTGCTTGTCTTTCAACATGAAGTACACCAGCAGAGGCACGAGTACGACATACACAGCCACGTAGAGCAGACCTGTTCCCAACAAAAGAGACTGAGAAAGGATGGTCTTTCGCAGGGATCCGATATCCTGCACAGCCGCGCTGACGATTTCATCAACCTGGGCCTGGGTGAAAAGAGTCGGATAGCGTTCAGGCAAGGCTGTCAGGAATGCCTGAGCGCGAGCGATCAGTTCAGGCATCTCTGCCATGAACTGGGTAGCCTGGCGCATTAACGCCGGCACCAGAGCAAATATCAGTAACAGAAAACCAATGATAAGAAGGTTACTTATCATAAGTGCTGACCAACGCCGGCCTATACGCAAGCGTTCCAACCGCGCCACGGAGCCTTCCAGCATATATGCAAAAACAAGGGCAGTTAGCAGTGGTGCCAGATAACCCCCAAAAAGAATAATCAGCGCCAGTAATGCAGCCAGAAGAATGGCAAGCGCAACCGCTTGCGGATCCGAAAACTGACGGCGCACCCACTCCCAGATCAATTCCATGACATGTCCAGTAACTGTTTCATATTTCCCTTGAGACCCTGTTGACACTCACCAGTGAACCTTTCTATTAGTGCCTGTTCCAAGCATATGTGGCGAAGCTTTTTATAGAGCATTTTTCCCGTAATAGGTTCACACGGTATATGCTTATTTACTACAGCTTTCGCAGATTATCTGCCCAGACAAGTTGATTACACTAGCACGCACTTCGCTGGAGACCTCTTGATCAAATTATTGCGCCACTGCGCCATTCTAGCCCTGCTTGGCATCATGCCCCTACTGGCCGTGGCTGAAGTAGAACTGCCAACAATAGGACAGCCTTCTGACACAGCACTGTCACCTGCCGACGAAGCGGAAATAGGTGCCGACATTGTCAGCCAGCTACGCGGCTTCAACTTTTTTCTGGAAGACGCTGAACTCAATCAGTATATACGCGCTGTCGGCTATCGTATTGCCACCCATAGCGGACACAGCCCGTCTGAGTTTAACTTCTATGTCGTGCGTGACAATCAAATTAATGCCTTTGCCCTGCCGGGAGGCTATATCGGTATTAACGCCGGCCTCATCCTCGCCAGTGAAAGTGAGGATGAACTGGCTGGCGTGATCGCTCATGAAATAGCACACGTCACTCAACGTCATATTGCCCGTCAGGTCGAGGCAAGTGGTCGTTTCAACTGGGCTACAGCTGCCGCCCTACTGGTCGCAGTCTTGGCCGGCGCCTCGGATCCAGATGTCGTACAGGCAGCGTTGTCGGTCGGTCTTGCTACATCTGCCCAACAACGCATTAACTTTACACGCGCACATGAGATGGAGGCCGATCGGGTTGGCATTCGGACTCTGGCGGATGCCAAGTATGACCCTAGAGGCATGGCCAGCTTTTTCCAGAAAATGGAAGAAAGATCACGCCTCTATGGTAGTGGTTTACCTGAAATCCTACGCTCGCACCCTGTCAGCAACACTCGCATTAGCGAAGCACTTACCCGAATTGATCAGTACAAAACGATTCCAGCACCCAAGCCAGGCCAGGACCTGGAGTACCGTATCATGCGCGCGCGGCTGAGAGTCATCACCGCGGCTCAAGCTGCGACAGCCTTGAATTACTTCAAGGCCAGCACCCCGGGTGCCGGAGAAAGTAACGATGATGTTCGCCAATATGGGCTGGCACTGGCCCTGTATCGGTCAGGCAGATATGACGAAAGTATCGAAATACTTACCGGCTTGAGCGAGAAAAACCACGGCGTTGTCCACTACTCCCTGGCACTGGCCGATACGCTGCTGGCTAGCGGCAATTCAGCGGCTGCGTTGGGCGTTTACAAACGTACTCGCATGGCCTTCCCCAATTACATGCCGCTAACGCTTGGCTACGCGCAGGCGCTAATCCAGGCTGGTCAGGCATCCCAGGCTCGCAGTCTCCTGTTGGGAGGCGACGCCAATTATCAGCGTGAGCCTGAAATCAAACGGCTGCTTGCCATGGCTGCACGAGACATGGGACGCCCGGCGGAGGCGCATTACCAAATGGCGGAATATCACCGTTCCCTGAGAGAATACCGACAGGCACTTAACCAACTCGAGGCCGGTCTGCGCCTGGAAACGCTCTCTGCGGCGGACAAGGCACGCCTGAGCACCGCATTGTCAAGGTTGCGTGCTGAGGTACCTGAGGATCTTTTAAAGCGCTATGATCGCGGCGAACGTATTTGATACAGATTCTGTGGAGTCACTACGTTGGTTTCTGAATATTATCCAGCCAAGCAGGACTAGTCTCGTATCAAACCTTCATTACGCAGCCAGTCACGACAATCTGCCAGCATTTCTTCAAGGGTAACCGGGTTGTATCCGAGTTCTGTCTGGGCGCGACTGCTCTTGCAATAAGTATGTGAAGAGAGCAACTCGACAGTCTCACGCGTGATCGCCGGGCGTCGCCGCATTAATCCTGATACTGACTCATCCGCCACTGCCAAACCACCCAGCAAGCGCTTTGGCAGCGCCCTGGGAAGTACCCTGCGCTGCATCAACTGGGCAATCTCCATCAGTAGTTTTACATAAGTCGCATCGGCACCGCCAAGGAGATAATTAGCCCCTGTTCTGCCACGTTCATAGGCGGCAACCTGGGCTTTGGCCATCGCCCGTGCATGACAAAAGGAACCACCGCCAGAAGCCATCACAGGCATGCGACCCTTATCTACCATGCGAAACAGGCGAGACCAGCCATGAAAATCATAGGGGCCAATGATGTTGGCAGGATTCATAATCACTGCGTCCAGGCCCTTGCGGATACCGCGCTGGACTTCAACCTCGGCCAGTGCCTTACTACGAACGAAATTAATGCTCGAACTACTGGCTTTGCTCGGTGTATCTTCTGTCACCGTACCCAAATGCAAGCCATAAGCCACGACACTGGAAGTGTGAATAAAGCGCCCCGCACACTTCTCGAGAGAAGCCCTCACGGCGGCCCGTGTGCCCTGCACATTTGCCCGCGTTTGCTCTTCGGCTTCGCGAGACCACAGGCTGACATGGTGCACCGCATGATAAACCGCATCCACTGCGTCTGGCATAGCGGAGCGCAGATCGCTTAATGAACTCACGTCGCCCCTGACATAGTCGACACCCATGCGGTCCAAGTGGTCAGTACTGGATCGGTCACTAGCAAAGCCAAGCACATCCCAGCCCTGGGCTATCAGCTCAGTTATCAGGTTCAATCCGACGAAACCACCGGCGCCGGTAACAAAAGCTCTGGGCATTCAGAAACGCCTACTTATCTGGTCTCAATGATGTCTTGAGTTTAACTCAAGCGGAAAAATGCACCTAGGCGACTTTAGCCATCGGCACTCAGTGCAGGGAGCACATCCTTGACAGGTGACAGGGAGTTCCAGCTTTTACAACTTAAACACTGCCAATGCAGGCTCGGTCCGTCGAAGCCGCAGTTACCACAATGATAATTCGGGCTCGCTGCTATCATCTGCTGCAAGGCCGTTCGAAGACCCTCCAGTGGCGCGCTGAGCGTAGCACTGATGTTGTCCTGACTCAGCTCCAACAGGTGATGGAAACCGAGCCAGCTTGGGTGCTGCTGGAGATATTCAGCCAGGTATTCGACCGCCTCATTGATCTCGCCCTCTCTAACGAGCACACGTGCCATGGCCACCCGGGCGGACGCTCCATCAAACTGCTGCAGGAGCTGGCCGAGCTGTTTATGCCAGCCTGCCTGATCGTCTAGAGCAATATAGCAGCGCTCCAGTGGCTCAAGAATCTCGCCAATAAACTCCTGATCCTGTCGTACTATACGTAGATAAGCCTTTATAGCCTTGCGGTAATTTTTATTCTGTTCCTCGATCTGCCCCTCCATCAAGCTCGCACGCACGCAATCGGGGTGTTCTTGCAGGGCAAGTTGAAGATGCTTCATCGCGGCCTCATGCTCTTTCCTGCGTCTTAATTGTTCAGCCATCTCACAATAGTATTGTGCGATAACCGGACGCAGGCTGTGCCCCTTTGCAGACTCAAGTCTGCGGCTGGTCTCAATGGCCTGAGCCCAGTCCCTTTCCTGTTCATAAATACTGACCAGACCTTCGAGACTTCGCTCTCTGAATATCCCCTGCTCTGCCAAATCACGGTAAAGGTTTTCAGCCCGATCCAATACGCCCGCACGCAAGTAGTCGCGAGCCAGTTCATAGCAGGCCTGGTTACGGTGCATGGGCTCAAGGTTAGGTCTTGCGACCAGGTTCTGGTGAATTTTAAGGGCTCGATCAACTTCTCCCTGTCTGCGGAAAAGGTTGCCCAGGGCCAGATGCGTTTCGACAGTTTCATTGTCGACTTCCAGCAAGCGTACAAAAACCTCAATCGCTTTGTCGGCATCTTCGTTTACCAGATGCCGCAAGCCCTTTAGATAATCCGGATTAACGGAAACCGGACGAATCTTGGATTGATAGGCGCTGCGACGGCCAATTATCCAGCCCGTCGCTGCTGCGAGCGGCAGTAGCAGTAAATAAAAACCGTAGAGGTTAAGCGTCATTTATGGGCTGGTTACGCAAATTCTTGATTTCCGTTTCAGCTTGCTGGAGGCGGCGTCGTGTCACAGACAAGTCACTGCGAGTGCGCATGGTATAGGGCAAACCAAGCAATACCCCTATCGCAAGACCAACCAGTAGTACGCCCGCCAAAGCCAGGACAACGGGCATCTCCTGCTCGCCAAAGAGGAAATCAATGTTAACGCGGGCCGTGTTGAAGTAGGCGAACACAACCCCGACAAAAGCAGCAACCAGGATCAGGATGGTACGCAATAGTTTAAACATGCCCAACTCCAACAGAAGCAATCAGCAAAACAGGCATTGAGTTTAACGCTTTGCATCTGGGGCTGCGATAGCCAGCCGACGCCGCAAACTTCATCTATGCCCTGGCGTCACCAACGGTAGCCCGGTACGTACCAATCACGCAGACGTAAGGCTGAGATTGACTCGTTCGCGCAGTTCTTTACCAGGCTTGAAGTGAGGCACAAACTTTTCCGGAATAGCCACGGACTCGCCGGTTTTAGGGTTACGGCCAATCCTTGATGGCCGTTCGTGTACTGCAAAACTGCCAAAGCCACGTATTTCAATGCGGTCACGATGAGCCAGCGACACGCTCACGCTGTCCAGCAACAGCTTGACTGCCAACTCCACATCTTTATGAGTCAGATGCGTCTGTCGCAGTGCTAATTTATCAATCAGCTCGGACTTGGTCATGTCTCTACTCAACCTACTATGTTTATTCTTGATAGCAGGCTATTACATATATAGGACGGGCGCAACATGCGCCCGTCCTAACATAATGACTACAATAGCTTTTCCGCCGGATTTAATACCTGGCGTGAAGAACCTAGTCGTCGGATCCCTCGCCCATCTGCTCTTTAAGCAAGTCGCCCAGGCTGGTGGTATGAGCGGAAGCGCCACTGCGATTGTATTCCTGCATCGCCTCGGCCTCTTCCTTCATTTCCTTGGCCTTCACTGACAGGCTGATAACCCGGTTCTTACGATCGACGCCCACGAAGCGGGCTTCGATATCATCACCTTCAGACAACACTGTGCGTGCGTCTTCGACGCGATCGCGAGCCAGATCCGATGCACGCAGGTAACCTTCTACGCCGTCGCCCAGGTCGATTTGAGCGCCCTTGGCATCAACTGTCAGGACTTTACCGGTCACGATGCTTCCCTTGGGATGGTCAGCAACATAGTGCCCCAGCGGATCCTGTTCCATCTGCTTCACGCCCAGCGAGATACGCTCACGCTCTGGGTCAATGGCCAGCACCACGGCTTCAAGTTCCTCACCCTTCTGGTAGTTGCGTACCAGTTCCTCGGGGTTGTCATTCCATGACAGGTCGGACAGGTGTACCAAGCCATCAATACCGCCAGGCAGACCGATGAAGATACCGAAGTCAGTGATGGACTTGATGGTGCCCGATACACGTTCACCCTTGGCATGGTTCTGTGCGAAGTCGTCCCATGGGTTGGACTGGCACTGCTTCATACCCAGGGAGATACGGCGACGCTCTTCGTCGATCTCCAGCACCATGACTTCGACTTCCTGACCAACGCTGACCATCTTGCCAGGGTTAACATTTTTGTTGGCCCAGTCCATTTCGGAAACGTGTACCAGACCTTCAACGCCCTCTTCGATTTCAACAAAAGAGCCATAGTCAGTGATGTTGGTGACCTTGCCGAACAGGCGTGTGTGCTCTGGGTAACGACGAGCAATGTCGACCCAGGGATCTTCGCCCAATTGCTTGAGGCCGAGTGATACGCGTACGCGTTCACGATCGAACTTGAGAACCTTGACTTCAACTTCCTGGCCGACCTCAACGACTTCCGACGGATCCTTGACGCGCTTCCAGGACATGTCAGTGATGTGCAGCAAGCCGTCAATACCGCCAAGATCCACGAACGCACCGTAGTCGACGAGGTTCTTGACCACGCCCTGCAATACCACACCTTCCTGAAGGTGCTCGAGCAGCTGCTCGCGCTCGGCGCTGAACTCTTCCTGCAGTACCTCACGGCGTGAAACCACGACGTTGTTACGATGACGGTCTAGCTTGATAACTTTAAATTCGAGTGGCTTGCCTTCCAGGTATGCCGTCTCGCGTACTGGGCGTATATCAACCAGAGAGCCTGGCAGGAACGCACGAATGCCGCCGACCTCGACGGTAAAGCCACCCTTGACCTTGCCGTTGATGACACCGGTAATAATTTCGCTCGCTTCGAATGCCTTCTCCAGCGTGTCCCAGGTGCGGATTCGTTGGGCTTTTTCCTTTGAAAGTTTGGTTTCGCCGAAACCGTCTTCCACGGTTTCCAGCGCGACTTCTACTTCATCACCTTCGGCAACAGTGAGTTCACCTGCCTCGTTGTAGAACTCCTCGATGGGGATGACCCCTTCGGACTTGAGGCCGGCATCAACGATGATGACATCGTTTTTAACCTGCATAACATGCGCGGTGATGATAGAGCCTGGCTGCATGTTTTGGCCAACCATGCTCTGTTCAAATAGTTCAGCAAAAGTCTCAGACATATTTACTTAATTCCCGGGAAAAAACCCAATCAAAACAGCCCTTCCTGGTCCGTTCAGTCAATAAAAAATAACCGCCCTATCCATAGGCGGTTGATGAATATTCCTTTATAGCGAGAAGCGGGCTTTGGCGGTATCCAGCACTTTTGCAAGTACCTGTTCGGCACTCAATGCTGAAGTATCCATCTCGATTGCATCCGCTGCAGGCACCAGAGGTGATTCCTTGCGGCTACGATCACGCGCGTCGCGCGCCTCTATCTCGCTGTAAATCCGATCAATTTTAGCAGTGATTCCCATATCACTCAACTGTTGAACACGACGACGAGTACGCTCCTCGACACTGGCGGTCAGAAACAGTTTCAACTCAGCATCCGGGAAGACGACTGTGCCCATATCCCGACCATCTGCCACCAGGCCAGGTGGACGTCTGAAATCACGCTGCAACTGTAGAAGTGCTGCCCTTACCAAGGGACTGGATGCATAGCGGGATGCCAGATCGCCTGTGGTTTCCCGCCTGACCGCCTGGGTCACATCCCGCCCTGCCAGTTCAATCCGCTCCGTGCCGTCCTCATTAGATGAGAACTCGATTGCAAGATCTGCCGCCATCTCCGAGGCCCGCTCAATATCTGGTTGCGACTCCGGGTTGAGCCCTGCCTGCTCTGCCGCAACAGCCAGCAACCGGTATAGCGCCCCGCTATCCAGCATCGTCCAGCCTAGCGTCTGCGCAAGCCGACGTGCAACGGTGCCCTTACCCGAGCCGCTGGGACCGTCAATAGTGATGACCGGAGCCTTATCGTTCGCGCTCATGATCTGGCTTCGGGCCTGATGCCCAATCCTGCGCTTTGCGCCACAGCGGCGAAGCCGGGAAAAGAAGTATCGACATTGGCGCAGTCCAGAATACGAATTTCCCCATTGGCACGAAGTGCTGCTATGGCAAAACTCATGGCGATGCGGTGATCGCCATGACTTTCAACAACGCCACCAGTTAATTGGCCGCCTACGATGCGCATGCCATCCGACCGCGCTTCTGCGGTTATACCCAGCGCCTGGAGTCCATCGGCCATTACCTGGATACGGTCACTTTCCTTGACACGCAGTTCCTCAGCCTCCGTCAGAACCGTCTCTCCCTCTGCGCAGGCCGCCGCCACGAAAACCGCTGGAAACTCATCAATGGCAAGCGGCACAAGCTCAGGCGGTATTTCTATACCGTGCAGCTTGCCACCACGCACAATAATATCTGCCACAGGCTCGCCACCCTGCTCGCGTCTGTTATTCAGTTCTATCTCCGTACCCATGAGCCGCAGGATTTCGATTACACCTGTACGGGTCGGATTAATACCTACATTCGGCAGCAAGAGTTCGCTGCCTGGCACGATGACAGCCGCCAGCAGAAAAAAGGTCGCTGAGGAAATGTCCCCAGGAATCGTGATATCGATTGCCTGTAGTTTGCCACCCCCACGCACGCTGACCCTAGGCCCAGACTGTTCAACAGCCAAGCCAAACGCTCGCAGCATGCGCTCGCTATGATCCCGGCTTGGTCCGGGCTCGATGACTGTGGTCACCCCCTGGGCGTAGAGCCCCGCCAGCAACAGACAGGATTTCACCTGTGCACTGGCCACAGGCATCAGGTATTCAATACCCTCCAGCATTGGCTGCCCATGAATATTCAAAGGCGCCCTGCCATCCCGGGAATCAATACGTGCACCCATTTTCTCCAGCGGCTGGATGACTCGACCCATTGGGCGCTTCTGTAAGGAGGCATCCCCCGTTAAAGTCGAATCAAAGCGCTGTGCACTGAGCAGACCCGCCATGAGCCTCATCGAGGTACCTGAATTACCCACGTCCAGCACATGCGGAGGTGCCTGCAGACCATGCAGTCCTACACCGTCAATCACCACTTCACACTCTGCCGGCTGCCTTATATTCACACCCATGGCCCGGAATGCAGCCAGCGTGGCCAAACAGTCTTCCCCATTCAGAAAACCGGCTATGTGGGTCGTACCTTCCGCCAAAGCACCCAGCATAATGGCTCGATGCGAAATCGATTTATCACCGGGCACATGCACAGTACCTTGCAGCTTGCCGCCTGGCTGAATAATGAAATCAATTCGCCTGCCTGATGATTGACTCATGTGGCTGACTACTCCCGATCACCAGGCTGTACGAATCGTCCAACCAGCCCGGCAAAACGGTCACGCTGCGTTTTTGCACGGGTAAAAATAGCCATCACCCGCTCCCGGTCGCCCTGGGCAATTGCCTGCCTCAGCGCGACGAAATCCTCACTGAAACGTTCGGCGACAGGCAGCAATGCATCTCGATTGGCCAGCACGATATCTGCCCACATCTCCGGGCTGGATGAAGCAATACGCGTGAAATCCCTAAACCCGCCCGCAGCGTAATTGAATATTTCACGCCGCTCTTCCATCGTGGCCAGAGTATCCACCAGTCCATAGGCCAGAAGGTGCGGCAAATGACTCGTGGCTGCCAAAACTTCATCGTGATGTTCAGCCGACATTTCCGTAATGCTGGCACCCGCGCATTCCCACATTTGGCGCACTAATGAAAGGGCTTCTTCAGAGGTGGTCCCCGTCGGTGTCAGGATGACGCGCCGACCGCTAAACAATTCGGCAAATGAGGCATCAACGCCGGCATGCTCCGTGCCAGCAATCGGGTGGCCGGGCACGAAATGAGAAGGCACCTCACCTAATCCAGCACGGATATCGGCAATCACGCTGCCCTTGGTGCTGCCAACATCAGTCACCACTGCGGTCTTTGCAAGACCAGGCAGTATGGCTTGATAAACCGCCGCAGTGGCTGATACCGGCATGGCCAGGAGCACCATGTCGGCCCCATTGACCGCATTGGCCAGGTCCAGATCGTAGCGGTCGATCACGCCCAGGGTCTGGGCCTGCTGCAAGTGGGCTTCGCTGCGCCCACAGCCGACTATTTCGCCAACAGCAGAAGCCTTGCGCAGCGCGCGTGCAAGCGATCCGCCAATCAAGCCCACGCCAATGACACAAAGGCGCTGTATACGAAAATCACTCATGCAGCCTGGGCCTGCAAGACCCGCCCCAATGCCTCAATACAGCGCTTGTTTTCTTCATGCGTACCGATAGTTACGCGCAGGTAATCAACCAGTCGATAAGAGGCCAGCGGTCGTAATATGATGCCCTCATGCAACATGGCATCGAAAACAGGCTGACCCGGCTTGCCCAAATCAAAGGCCAGGAAATTAGCTTGTGAGGGAAGCACCCTAAGGCCAAGGCCAAGTAACCCCGCCTCCAGCTGAGACTTGCCGGCATCATTCATCGCTACCGAACGGTTGATATGTTCGGCATCCGCCAGGCTTGCCTGTGCCGCTGCCAGCGCAGCTGAGTTGTTGTTGAACGGCTGACGTACCCGGTTAAGCAGGTCTGCAATCGAGTCCGAGGTCAGGCCATAGCCAACACGCAGGGCTGCCAGCCCGTAGACCTTTGAAAATGTCCGCGTCACAAGAAGGTTGGAATGACGCTCAAGCAACGCCCGGCTGTCGCATCGCAGCGTCGGTAACATGTATTCAAAATAGGCTTCATCGAGCACAACCACCACATGATCCGGTACTGCCTGGAGAAACGCCTCAATGGCTTGCGCTGTGAGCCAGGTGCCGGTGGGGTTATTCGGGTTGGCTATAAACACAACGCCGGTGTCCCCATCGACATGTGCCAGCATGGCTTCCAGATCATGTGCCAAAGGCATTTCCGATTCCGCGCTCGTCGCCTCGGCAACACGCAGTTCTGCACCGACGGCCTGAGTCACTATGGGATAAACCGCAAAGGCATAATCGCTGAATACGGCATTTCTGCCCGGACCAAGAAAAGCTCTTGCGACCAGTTCGAGAACATCATTGGAGCCGTTACCGAGTACGATACGTTTGGCTTCAATATCATGCTTAAGCGCCAGGGCCTGCCGCAGGGCGTGACCATTTCCATCCGGGTAACGACTGAGTTCCGCCATCGCGGCGATAGCTGCCTCATGGGCCAGTGGACTCGCGCCCAGCGGGTTTTCATTGGAAGCGAGCTTGATGATATTGCGGATACCGAGTTCGCGCTCCAGTTCCTCAACAGGCTTGCCCGGCGCATACGGGGTCAGACCTTGTACGCCAGGCATGGCACGGTCATGCATATCCCTGCTCACTCGAAACCGCTCACTTAAATACTAGCCTTGGGATAGGAGCCCAACACTTTGAAAAAGGCCGCATCGCCCCTGATCTTTTCCAGCACCGCGCTGACTTTCGTATCCTTTTCATGACCTACCAGGTCAATGAAAAAATTGTAATCCCAGGTACCACGGCGCGAGGGGCGTGATTCGATACGGCACAGGTTAACGCCACTCTCTGCGAATGGGGCGAGTAGCGAATACAGCGCACCTGGCTTGTTATGAACGGACAGTAACAGCGAGGTCATATCGCTACCGGTGGGTGGTACCGCCTGCCGGCCAATGATGAGGAAACGCGTTGTGTTATTCGGGTCATCCTCGATGTTCTTGGCCAGTATGCCCAGCTCATATAATTCGGAGGCCGCCCTGCCCGCGATCGCAGCTGAATCTTTTTCATTACGTACGATTCTGGCCGCTTCGCCATTACTACTGACTGAAACGCGTACCGCATTAGGCAGGTTGCTATCCAGCCACTTACGACACTGCGCCAGAGACTGGGAATGCGCGACCACTCGTTTTACCGCGGACAGGTCCTGTACATTAGAAAGCAGGTGGTGATGTACGGGAAGAGTCACTTCGCCACTGATTTTCAGTGGGCTGCTGGCAAACAGGTCGAGCGTGTGACTAACGACACCTTCCGTGGAATTTTCTACGGGTACAACCCCATATTCAGCGTTGCCGGCCTCAACTTCACGGAAAATCTCATCGATAGCAGCCAGTGGCTTGGCCGCAACGGCATGGCCAAAGTGCTTGTATACGGCCGCCTGTGTATAAGTCCCCTCAGGTCCAAGATAGGCGACTGTAAGCGGCGATTCCAATGCCAGGCAGGCCGACATGATTTCGCGTACCAGCCGGGCTATCGTCTCATTTGAAAGCGGTCCTTCATTTCGCGCGATAATGCGCCGCAACACCTCTGCCTCGCGATCGGGTCGGTAGAAATCCCCCTGACTGCCGGCCTCGGCCTTGATCTGTGCCACCTGCACTGCAATGCGCGCGCGCTCGCTGATGAGGCTCTGGATTTGCTCGTCGAGCGCATCAATACGGTCCCTCACCTGCTGCAACTTGTCGGTCTCACTCATGATTTACCCCAGTGCAGTACAGCCTATGAAATCAGGCAACCTGAGTCATTACCCTAAACGATACGGACTGAGAGCACGCCCTTTATTGCGCCTATCTCTTCCAAAACACCTGGCGGCACGTCTGAATCAACATCCACTAGTGTGTAGGCCAGTTCCCCACGCGACTTGTTAAGCAGATCCGCGATATTCAGATCGTGATTAGCAAGCGCAGTCGAAATCTGTCCCACCATATTGGGAACATTGGCATTGACGATGGCAATCCTGGACGTCCCTTCTACCCTTGGCATGATCGCCTCGGGGAAATTGACCGAGTTTGTGATATTGCCGTTCTCGAGAAAGTCGCGCAGTTGCTTGGCAATCATCACGGCACAGTTATCTTCAGCCTCGTCAGTAGAGGCGCCAAGATGAGGCAATGCAACCACCTTGGGATGACTCTTGAGCAAATTGCTTGGAAAATCACACACATACGCGTGCAGCCGCTCACCATC